>JANNGQ010000384.1:0-8449 GCA_031403975.1 Planctomycetota bacterium | reverse complement strand
GCCCAATGGCACTCACTTTGGCTTTTCCGGAGGTGGGTTTTCGTTTTGCCTGGCTTGTTGTTTCATGAATTTTGTCGATTTGGGGCGACGGGGATGAGCTCTGCGAGGGTAACTTCGGCCGGGGCGGTTCGGAAGTTTGTCTCGAGAGGCAATCTTCAGTGCCGCTTCGTACCTCGAAGTCCATTCTGACGCATCGCAAGGCGGTTGCGTAAGGAGAAAACTCTCAAACGTGTTCCACACCCCCGTGAAGCTCAGCCGACGTGGCTCGACGTTGGCAAGCTTCGCCGCCTGCCTGCGAAACTGAACCACCAGATTGTAAGCCACCAGCGATGTCAGTAATTCCTTCTTCACCATCTTGACGCTCTTCGCACGAATGTTCTCCGTGTCCAGTGTGACTTTCAGGTCTCGAATGTCGTGTTCCACGTCGTAGCGACGGGCGTAAAATGTGCCCGCCTGATCACTGCGGACCGGAAGAGTTGTGATCAGATACAGCGATTCGTTTTCCAGAGGCACTTCATGCAACAGAACATCCAGCGAGGCGTCTTTCGGAAGATCGGGGTTGGTCTGACGATCTTTCATGCTGGGCGTCCAGTAAAGTCGGTATGTGGCATGCCCTTCCCAGTGTTCGACAAGAGTCGACTGACGCACGAGGGCTTTGAATCGCCCCTTCGTCAGCCGAAACAGAATGCTGTGCCCTTCTCCGACGACCGCGTACGCCACGCTGAAAATCCCATACCCGGAATCGGCCATCACAACCGAACCGCGCGGCAGCCGTTTGGCCATCTGCTTTGCCAGTTTTCCTTCGGACGTGTTGTTCTCACCGTACATCGCACCGATTTCCGGCGGCAACGCGCAACCACTCAACAGTTCGTGAGCGACCAGCACCAGCATCACCGGCCAGACAGATTCGCCGTGCTGGTTGGTGGCCGGCGGAAAGGCAGCTTTCAGTTCCGGGGTTGGTGCCAGCGTCATGGTCGTCCCGTCCAGCGTGTACCAGTATCGTCCGTCGGTCGACGGCGACAAAGCTTTGATCAGCGAGTCACACACGCGGTTGGCGAAGAACTCCACGGTTTCCATCTTGAGCCGTGTGCGAGCATCCGAGTAAGCGCCGGAGCCTTCGGAAAGCGAGCCTTCGCGCAGCCGTTTGTTGTCCGGCAGCAATTCACGGTTGTGAGCCAGCACATCCTTGACGATCGCGTTGAGCGTCTTGCCGCCGCCGAGCCGCTGCAGAGTCATCATCCAGAGCGTGATCATCGTGGTATAAACCGTGGCGGGGCCACTCGGCTGCAGTCGATCGAGCTCCTCATCGGGCAACAACTCCCGCAGCATTTCCACGGCCGAAGCGAATTCCTGTTCACTCAATGGGTTCTCTGACGACATCCGTGTCTCCATGACAATCTGGCATTGATAAAAAGTCTTCATCAAATGCGCAAATCTCATGCCAAACATCATCCCCTGAATCAGGTTTTTCTAAAGTGAGTGCCATTGGGCGCTGGCCGCCGGTTGTTCGCGCCGTTGTCACGAACAGACACCGGTGGCTAGCGCCATTCCGCTGGCTAAGTCCAATTCTGCTTGTTTCCGCTCTAATACCCTGCCGGCGTTCCGTGCTTTCTGGGATCACTCCCGCCGAGCAGATTTCCATCGGAGAGCGCAGCCGCCTGAGTTGCAGCCAGCGATGACGAACGTTTCGCCGCGTGACCCTTCGAAGACAGAGCCTCCCCGATACTCGTCATCAATGCTGGTTCCAGAAGCAATTCATTCGGAGACCACTGATGATGAAACCGCGGAGCAGAGACCGCGTCAGCGGGCTCCATGCCAAAGACAATGTGGTTGAGCAGACTCTGCAACGTTGCCGTGATGATCCGCGGCCCGCCGGAAGCACCGCAGGCATACGTGGCTTTGCCGTTCTGAATCACAATGGTCGGCGTCATGCTGCTCAGCGGCTTCTTGCCGGGCTCGATCGCATTCGCCTCACTCTGAATCAGCCCAAAGGCGTTCGGTTTGCCAGGTTCCGCGGCGAAGTCATCCATCTGGTTATTGAGCAGCACGCCATAATGGGGCACTACGACGAAACTGCCGAACGTCAGATTGATTGTTTCCGTACACGCCACCGCATTACCGGACGCATCAATCACCGAGAAATGACTCGTACCGCCATCCGGCTGAGAAAAGAAGCGACCATACTTTTCCATCGGCAGCGTGCTGTCGGGCGAGATGCGTTCGGCGATCTGCGTCGCGTATTCCTGACTCAGCATGCGCGTGATCGGGACATCCGCGAAATCCGTGTCTCCCAGAAACTCGGCCCGGTCGGCAAACGCATGCTTCAGTGTTTCTGCAGCGAGATGCACATAGTCCGCGCTGTTGTGACCGAGTTCGTTGAGGGATTTGCCCGTGCGCGACTCCCATGCATCCAGACACTGCAGCGTCTGCAGCAGCGCCACACCGCCGCTGGACGGAGGAGGCATCGTGATCAGGCGACGTCCGTGGAATTCCGCTGTCAGCGCATCACGTTCGGTCGGAACATAACCGCGAAGATCGGCGAACGACATCACTCCGGATTCCTCTGCCACTGTTGCTGCAATCGCTGCCGCAACTTCACCGCCATAAAAACCGGCGGCTCCGTGCTGCGAAATCAGTTCGAGCGCTTTCAGCTGCGGCGAATGAAACCGATCTCCTTTTTTCCAGGGCTTGCCGTCATTGAGATACCCCGAGAGCAGTCCGGAAAACCGCATGCGATGGCCGGCATGCTTCGAAAGTCTCTCCAGCGTCGAAGCCTGAACCTCCTGGTCGTGCGCATCAATCTCAACGCCCTCGCGGCAGAGTTCAATCGCCGGCTGTACGAGTCTGGTGATCGGCAGAGTTCCGTATTTCTCTGCAGCGTAACACAGTCCGGCGACTGTTCCCGGAATGCCGCACGCAAGGCCACCTCGTACGCTGCGAGGTTCCGGCATGTCGACATCCGCCGCACTGCCGTAGAGTCTCCGAGATGCCCTCGCCGGGGCCCGCTCGCGATAGTCGATCGCGACCGATTTCTGAGTCTTTGCATCCCAGATCACCATGAATCCGCCGCCGCCGATTCCGCAACTGGCCGGCCGAACTACGGACAACGCAAACGACGTTGCGACGGCGGCGTCCACAACATTTCCGCCCTGCCGCAGTATTTTCACTCCGGCCTCACTCGCTGCCGGATGATCGGCCGCCACGACACCGCGTGAAAAGGCATCCGTTGCATGAGGCTGCTGAAATGCCTGCGACACCCGGCCAGCCGTAATAATGGCCACGACCGTCAACAGCAGTGTTCGTCGCAGGGCTGTCGAATGAAGTTTTTCTGAACACATTGTCGATTTTCGTTTCACGCAGCGGGAAAGATTACCGATCCCGGCGCGCTGGGATCGGCGAGGACGGGCGGGCTCCGATCTGCAGGTTCAACAACCCCTCAAGTCGTTGCCGATTGGCGCAACAATCTGCCGGGTGTGCAGTCCCTTCAGATCTGCATCCCCGGATTCCTACGTTTCCGATCGCCTACGCTGCTGACGGATTCCGCGTTTCGCACCGACGGCAGACTGCGGTGCAGATTCGGACATCAGTCGCTCCTCAAACGACGCCTCGGCGTTGACAGAAACTTTGATCCGCAGACGATCGGCGGCAGCCGCAGCTTCGGTTTCTTTCCGACTTGAAACATTCGTCGCAGTGATGGTTATTTCTGTATTTCCCAAGACAACCGGACATTCAGACCGTTTTTCCGCGGTCGGCCACCCGGTCAGCCACTCATCAAGCGATGCGAATGCAAGTTCCAGGCCGGCCTCATCGTCCGGCGTCTGCAGCGATGGATCAATGGCTGAAATCACGAAGGAAATCGTCGCGCTCTGGACCGACGAATTGCCTGCCCCGTCGAATGCTCTGATCCACGCCCGGTAGGACCCCGACGACAGATCTGCGGACGGAGTGAATGAAGTACCTGTCAGATTGCTCTCCGTAATAATCGGCGTCAGCGCCGGATCAGCGATCACGAGCTCATACCGAGTCGCGCCGGACACCGCCGTCCAGCTGAACAGCGGACGGGCCGGCTGGCCATTGCCGATCGGACTCAGCAGCCGCGGGGCCCGGCCAAATTCGAAATCCAGGGCAGTGCTCCAGGTATAGTAGGCACCGTTGACGTCTCTGGCGCGCACCCAGGTTCGATACGACCCTGCGGTCAGTGTTGACAGGGCGAGGCTGTTGCCGGTCACAGCAATGTTCCGAATCACCTGCGGCGTTCCGGTTGTGAGATTGTCGACCCAGACGTCGAAGACACTGGCCCCGCCGACAGCTGCCCAATTCAGAGTCGGAGTGCCCGAGAGGCTGGGTGCTGTGACATTCAGTCCGGTCGGTGCCACATTGACGTTGATGATGGCGCGAGGGCTCCAGCCAACCAGATCTCCGGCCGTATTCCGGGCTCGCACCCAGACGCCGTACTGCCCGATGGCAAAATTGCTGACGGACAATGAAGTCCCGAGCACGCTCGTGTTTCGCAGATACTGTGCCGTCGACGATGTCAGCCGGTCAATCCAGACATCATACGAAGACGCTCCTGTAATCGGAGCCCATTCGATATTGAAAGACGGAGACGATTCGGTTCGTCCGGAGTTCAGCACTGTGGTCGTCGGCCGCACCCGCCAGGCCGACACGGGACTCCAGATACTTGCCAGTCCGACAGCCGTGAATCCCCGAACCCAGACGTTGAAGTTGCCGATCGGCAGATCGATCGGAGACACGAGCGATGTCGTTGTGATGCCCGACTGATTGATGACGGCGGTTTCCGCGGTGGTCACATTGTTGACATAAATCTGATAGGTCGCCGCGTTGGAAACGCCGGTCCAGATGAACGTCGGGCGAGACGTCGTGACGGTCTGCACGGCCGATGGCAGCAGCGGCCAGTTGCGATCAGTCACGGTCAGAGAAATGCTGCCGGCTGTGTACGACGTGGCAGTTGCTGTGATGCGGGCCGTCTGACTTCCATCAATGATCGTGTCGTTCACGGACGTCGCAGTAAACGTTGCCGATGACTGTCCGGCCAGGATCGTCACGTTCGCAGGAATCGTCGCTTCGGTTGTATCATTGGAAGAGAGACTGACTGTGACGGCCGTACCGAGGTCTCCATTACGAGTCACCTGAATCGACGTGGTTGTGTTCGCACCGCTCTCGTTGATCGTGGTCCTGGTTGATGCCAAAGTCAGCGTCACCACGGACGGATCTGTCGAGTCGAAGTCCACTTTGACGTTGTCGATTCCGACGACCACCGACTTCGATGATAATCGCACAACTCCCGCCAGAACGTAACTGGCTGTGACCGAGTAACTGCCGGCAGGCACAATGATCCCGTATCCGCCTGAGTTACCGATCGATTCCGAAAACACCGCTCCGGTCGTCAGATTGGTCGCCCTCACAGTCCCGCTGCGGACAGACTCCCCTATGTCATAAAAGTCATCGCTGTTGCCGTCCGTAAAAACCACACCTGTGATGAACGGGTTGATGTTCTGAATCCCGAAATTCGTGACGACCATCGATGCGTTGTACGTCGTCCCGCCGGTTGTGTACTGCCCATATCGGACACCCGTCCCGATCTCTTCATACGGGATGTGCATCATGTTCGTTCGATGGCCGGTGCTCAGAAACAGACCACGGTGTCGGTCGTAAACAGCCTGCTCCTGATCGATAATTCCCGTCGTTCCGCCCCAGGCAATATTCTCGCCGACATTGTCGCCGCCGCCGACGGACGGATACCCGGCGGCGTGAGCCCGTTCGTTTGGTCCATCACTCGATCCCAGCGTCGTATGGGAGAAATAGTCCCGGTTCAGCATATCCAGCGCGTGGGCTCCGCTGGCAGTGATCAGGCTCTGATGCGGAGCAAGCGGTTGTTTGGCCGCGATCGAAATCGTTCCGGGTGCCAGGCCGTCATTCAGGCCGATGCCCTGCCGACTCGCTTCGGCCGTCGGATTGGCCCGGGCCCGGTTGATCAGTTCCAGCATCAGCTGCTCGTTGTCCGTCATCGTGACCGGGGACAGCAGCAACCGTGGCTCCAGAGCATCAAATGTTGCCGCTGCCCCCCGTTTGCGGGCACTTCGATGATGCGGGCCTGAAACAAGCTTCCTGAGGACGTCCATCAATTGCATAAGTCACTCCAGCAATAACCAGGACACGTGCCGGATCATCGGGCAGACGGCACAGACGGCTCATTCTCACGAAGGCAACGCAGCCGTCGAGACATTGGCTGCAGAATTCTACTTCCCGCCTCCGCCAGTGACAGATCACCCGCAGCGATTCGCCAATTCATTGGGAAGGGAAATCCGTTTGCGTCAACTGCACAAGCAACTCCGCCGTCAGCACGGCAGCCAGCACAACGGCAGGAACGTACCGATCAGGATGGCCTGCCGGACGCGGAGGCTCATGCCTGACTGGCGACGGCGTCAGTCTGCAGTCCGGCCAGCAGCATTTCGGTCAACTCGTGAGCCTCGGCTTCATCGTTGAGATCCCAGCCCCGGCGGAGTGACTCCGCACCAACGCCGGATTTTACCAGGGACGCCAGTTCTTCGCTGGTTACATGCAGCACCGGTGTGTCTCCGTCCCGCAATCCGCGGCGGACGGAACTGATGCCGGCGGATGACAGATCCAGCGTCAGCTGACAACCACCTGGCCCCAGAACATCGATACCAACGGTCCTGCGATTGTCACCGGCAACGATGCCGCCGCCCAGCGAAGTCAAATGTTCCTCTGCGCGGAAAGAGATCTGTCGAGGCTCCGGCTTCCTCTTGCCCCAGCGGTCTTCGTTTCCATATTCGATGTATCGGTACATCACCGTCCGGTCGAAGTCGGGGCAGACAATGTCCCCGGTGAATCGCTGCGTATTGGTCAGGTCGAAAATGTTGTCGGTGCGTTCGTAGGGAGCGTACGTTTCAGCGTTCTCGCAATAGAGCCGCTCGAACATCCATTGATCTTCGTTGTCCTCCCGGCTGACCGCCAGATGCTCGACTTCGCCGTGGCCGCAGAATGTTGCTCCGGTGGAATTAAAATAGTCGCCGCAGTAGTCAATGATCTCTCGCGAGGAAATGGGCTTTTCCGGCGCGATGTGGAATGTCAGGCCACGGGCCTCCGGAGTCTCGAACAGCCGACACATGACCGCCGATACGTACTCCACGGGAATGATGTTTCGGCGTTCATCACCGTTCATCCGGAGTCGAATCGGCGTCTCATGCTTGCCGTCGGCATTCACTGGAAGTGCCGGAATCATCAGCGCCATCAGTCGCAGATACAGATAAATCCCGTGATAAGTATTCGTGTAGCCAGTGATCGAATCCCCGGCGATGACAGCCGGTCGGTAAACCGTCACATGGTCAGCAAAGTCGATGGCTCGCACAAGGCTTTCCGCCAGGAACTTGCTCTCTTCGTAGTCGTTGCGAAACGACTGCCCGACGTCCAGGCTGCTCTCCATAACACGGCCATCCTGATAGCCGGCAACGTAGGCCGTGGAAACGTAGTGAATATCGTGAATCTGCAGCCGACGGCACAGTTCGATCATGTGCTCCGTTCCGTTCAGATTCGTCCGCCAGGGCTCACCTGCCCGGTCCTTGCCGTAAAACTCAAGGATCGCCGCACTGTGAATGATCTTGTCGCAGTTCTCGCCGACCCATTCCGCGTCTTCGCTGCTGAAGCCAAATCCGGGTTCCGAAATATCACCCGACAAGACCACCGGGCGAGGGAATGAACGGCCCAGTTCTCGCTCCCAATGCTGCAGGATCTCCTCCATGCGATCACCGGGAGTCTGACGGCGGGAAGGCCGCACCACAACAGCCAGTTCGTGGCCGTTCAGAAGCAGATCCCGAACCAGATAGCGTCCCACTAATCCTGTGGCACCGGTCAGCAGTGTGTACATCGTGTCCCCTGGCAAATCGTCCAGATCCAAAGTTTCCCACCGACATCCGCATCTCGGGCCGGCTGAGCATTGAACCATGAAAAACAGAAAAACCCAAGAAAAAAGCGCGGCCTGAGCCGTCGCTGTCGCCAAAACACTCGCCTGAACGCGGCCAGATTGCTCAAGCAGCTGAATACGGCCCATTCTATCTTTTCAACTCAGAACAACAAGTTTTCCCAATCATCCGTTTCAGCTGCCCGGAGGTTGCGGACGTTAAGCATTCCGCTGATGGTTGTACAACATCTTGAAATGGCATAAGACAAATGCAGGAATGAACTTGCGGAGAAAGTCAGGGCAGAGAATGGTGCACCACAGCCGAGTCTCGCATCGGCAGAATTTGCCGTTGGCAAAGGCTCAACAGGTTTTCGGACCATTCAATCGAGAGCTTTATTCGTTTCCTGCGGTTCGCTTCTGTCATACCAATTCCGGGAACGGCAATCGGCTGCAACAGGCAAGGTTTCAGCAATTCGGCGATTCGAGCCCATTGTTTCCCTCGACTTG
>JANNGQ010000383.1:0-2660 GCA_031403975.1 Planctomycetota bacterium | reverse complement strand
TACCACGGTGATCTCGATCGCCAGCAGCGGCGAGCCATTCAGGAGGACTTTATGGAAGGCCGTTCGCGACTGGTGCTCGCGACAAATGCGTTCGGCATGGGAGTCGACAAAGAGGACATCCGCTTCGTGGTTCACGCCGATATTCCGGGCTCGATGGAATCGTACTACCAGGAAATCGGCCGCTCCGGACGCGACGGGCAGCCGGCGGAATGCGTGCTGCTCTACGACCAGCGGGACCTGAATACTCTGATGGAGTTCATCCGCTGGAGCAATCCGGATTCTGACTTCTGTCAGCGGGCATTCCACCTCCTGACACACAGCACCGAGCAGATCCGCGCCTTCGGGATCGACTGGCTGCGGGAACGACTGTGCGACCGGCAGAGACATGACCGGAGAGTCGAAACTGTGCTGTCACTGCTCCAGAGGTACGGCGTGATTGAAGATGAGATCGACCTGACGAATCTCGAAATCCTCGGCCCGTTTCCTGAATCGCTGCTCGACCAGGACGCCCGCGCGGAAAAGCTGCTGCGGGATCAGAAGAAACTCTATGCGCTCGTGCAGTATGTTCAGTGCGAAGACAGGAGGCAGTTTATCCGAGAGTACTTCGGCGTGGCGTGAGCGAATTTCAGATCCCGGATCTCCGATCCCGGATCCCGGATCTCAGATCTCAGATCGAACCCTCAGTCCAGCACCGACTCTTCGGAATACGGCGATTCACTTTCTTCGAACACGGATCGGTTCGAAGTCAGATCAAGTTCCCAGACAGAATCCATCCGCGAACCGTCGGCATCATCATCGGGCAGATCTAAGCCTGCGAACAAGGACAGATCGCGATGTTGCCCGGATGTGTCGTCTGGCACCGGCATTTCCGCCGTCTCGCGGATCAGCAATAGCCCGGCGCAGGGAACATCATGGCCCTTCACCTGAACGCGCAGTTGCGGCCAGACGCTGGAGCGGGTTATCAGCTCAGAGCCGCCGGGCAAGACAAGGACGGTATCTCCGGGCATCGCAGCGTGAACGCCGGGATGCCAGAAGATGGGTGTGGGGGCCTGCAGTTCGAAGTCCGACGAGGGCGTCAGCTGATGTTCGGTCGTCCGGTAACCGATGATGTCCGCCTGATCGCAGAGCTGCCATTCGGAACTCAGGCCGAATTTGTTGTAGATACGGCGGACTTTGGGCCAGATATCCTTCAACTGTCGGCTGTGCCGGGAGAAATAGATGCCGGTGGCGTGAACCAGGACAGCCCTCTGATGAGCCGCCCAGAGATCCTGCGGCACCGTGTCGAGGCAGACTGTCCGCGACACCGCGGTATGTAATCCCCAGCGGCGGGCAACACAGGAGACGGTGGCGTAGGACTCAATCGGATGCTCGCCATACGTCCAATGCCGATATCGGAGATTGCGACCGTCGGCACAGACCTGAATCCGGACAGGCGAAATCGTGCGCCGCAGAAGGCGATGGCTCAGTTCTCCGGCGACTGCGGCCTCAGTGACGCCCTTTCGGATATGTCCGGCGGAAACCTCGACGGCATGCACCAGGACTTTGCTGAGCCTCCGCAGGCGATCGACTTCCAGATCCGTCAGCGGCAGACGCAGACGGCTGATACGCTTCGCGGCGTTTTTTGTCCCCTCGGCCCCGCTGTCACTGACCACTTTGCGACCTCGGCAGAGGTCCTCCACAAGGGCGCTGTGCGGCTGAAACCACTCGCGCTGCTTCAGCTGGAATCCCAGACCGAATGCCTCACGTTCGAACAACTGTGAGGAATCGACAGCGTTCGTCGCGAACAGCCGGGCGTCTTCTGTCACGAAGAGACTAGTCTGGCAACTGTCCGAAGCGAATCGCGCAATGTCTGCCCCGGCAGTGAACCACGCGATATTCACCGGATCCTGGAGCAGCAGCGCCTCCGCACCCGTAGCGGACAGAAAGCTGCGGACGCGCTCCTGCTTTTCGTTCACGTCCGCCAGACGACGCGTGTCCTGAATCAGGCATCGCCGCGGTGATGCCTCTTCCATGCTGCCAGAGTTCATGCAGTGCAAATCCAGCGAAACGGAGAACTCACGATGCCGACTGTTGCAGGCCGTACGGCCCTCAGGAGCAGTAACTGCAGCAAATCGGACAGCAAAAGTTATCCCCGGCGGTGATGAACCGCAATGGGGCAAACCGACCATTCGGCATGCGATTGCGTGAAATGCAGCAAGGCCGCCCGTTTTTCCGGTCCAGTTCCGGGTCAGAATCGAAGTCCTGTGGCATCACCAGTGCTGTTCCGTCTCAAAACAGGTGCCCCTGGCCGTAAGACGTCCGCGGCGGGCGGAACAAGTCGGTGCGAGACGGAGGCAACGATGTGTCCAGCCCACAGCGCTGCCGAGCCAGTCGAAACAGGGACGAAATCTGATCAGCCATCGGGCCTGTGCCGCGCATGCGAGTTCCGAACTCAGCCTGATTCAACTTTCCACCGCGGACGGATTTCAGACGCGTAATCACTTTGTCTGACTCGGACGGACGAGCCCGGTCGAGCCATTCTGTGAAGATGTTCTCCACGGTACACGTCAGCCGGATCAACGTGTAACTCGCTGAACTGGCTCCGGCATCGGCAGCTGCCTGCAGAACAGACGGCATTTCACTGTCATTCAGTCCGGGAATGACAGGGGCCACCATCACAT
>JANNGQ010000382.1:0-1649 GCA_031403975.1 Planctomycetota bacterium | reverse complement strand
GTTTCCGGGCGGTGCGCCAGAATCTGCGGGCCGTACGAAAGCGGCCGTCATTCCGTACGCAGAGCTGCATTGCCGTACAAACTACTCGTTTCTGGAAGGTGCGTCTCACGCCGACGAGCTGGCGGCCCGCGCGGTCGAGCTGGGGCTGCGAGCGCTGGTGGTGGCCGACCGCAACTCGCTCGCCGGAGTTGTTCGAGCTCATGTCGCTGCGAAGGAGGCGGGACTGAAACTGATCATCGGAGCGGAAATTGTTCCGGACGATGGACCTTCGCTGGTTTTGCTTGCCACGAACCGGGCGGCGTACGGTCGCCTGTCCAGACTGATCACCACCGGTCGCCGCAAAGCTCCGAAAGGCGAATGCCGACTCATGATCAGTGATGTCGCTGACCATGCCGAGGGTCTGTTGTGCTGCGTTCCGCTGAGTACTGAATCACGGCTCCGCTTTGAGCGACGCTGGCAGCCCCGACTCGACTGCACAGTCAGCGATTCCGACCTGTCACAGCTGCGCGACATATTCGGCGACCGATGTTACGGGCTCGCTGAACTGCATCGAGGCCCGGACGACAGGGCTCTGCTGCAGCGATGGCTGAAGCAGAGTACAGATCTGAAAATGCCGCTCGCCGCATCGAACGACGTGCATTACCACGTTGCGCGGCGTCGCGCGCTGCACGATGTGGTTACGGCGATCCGTCATTCCACTTCTCTGCAGTTGCTGGGGCATGAGGTCTTTCCGAACGGCGAGCGGCATCTGAAAACGGGTTTCGAAATACTGGCACTGTTCGACGGCCGACGGGATCTGCTCGAACGCACGATCGAAATCGCCGGGCGGTGTTCATTCTCACTCGACGAGCTGCGTTACGAGTACCCAGATGAGATCGTTCCCGCCGGACTGACGCCGGTTCAGCACCTGACGAATCTCACCTGGCGCGGCGCGAAACTGCGGTATCCGAAGGGCGTTCCGGACAAGATTCGCGTCCTGATTGAGCATGAGCTGAATCTGATTCATGAGTTGCACTTCGAAGCCTATTTCCTGACAGTCTACGACCTCGTCCGCTTCGCGCGGGAGCGAAACATTCTGTGCCAGGGGCGCGGGTCTGCAGCGAATTCGGTCGTGTGCTTTTGTCTCGGGGTAACGTCTGTCGACCCCGCCCGCATCGACGTGCTGTTTGAGCGATTTGTCAGCCGCGAACGCAACGAGGCGCCGGACATCGATGTCGACTTTGAACACGAACGCCGCGAAGAAGTTCTGCAGTATCTGTTCGAACGGTACGGCCGTGATCGGGCCGGCATGACAGCGGCCGTCATCACCTACCGCCCTCGATCGGCCATCCGCGACATCGGCAAAGCCATGGCGCTGTCCGGCGATCGCATCGAGAAACTCGCGAATCAGATGGAGCACGTCGATCACACTGAGCAATTTCCGGAGCGGATGCGGGAAGGCGGCATCGATCCGGAATCACGGCTGGGGCGGCGGATGCTGGAACTGCTCAACTGGCTGCTCAGCTTTCCGCGGCATCTGTCCCAGCACTCCGGCGGTATGGTGATGTCGCGAGGTCTGCTGAGCGAACTTGTGCCGATCGAAAATGCGTCGATGCCGGGCCGGACAGTGATTCAATGGGACAAGGATGATCTGGACGCATTGGGGCTTC
>JANNGQ010000381.1:0-1523 GCA_031403975.1 Planctomycetota bacterium | reverse complement strand
GAGCCCCTACAAGAAGGTCTTGCGCTTCGTCGAGGAACAGGTCGCCAAGCGCGCCGCCGAAGAAGAGAAGGACAGCAACGCGCTGCTGGCCTGCGATAGAAAGTACGGATGTCAGCCAGACGAGGACTTCCAGCGGTGCCTCAAAATTCATGCTCTTGCTGACCGCATACTTCGCTTTCGATAACTGGTGATTCAGCCAGTAGGCTCCTGCGGAAGTGATGACCATCAGCACACGCAGTGCAAAAATCCATGTCAGCAGCTGAATCTGAACCGCAGTCGTCGCCGCTTCCGTTTTGTCCGGAGCCTGGATGGCGAGTGTGATGAATGAAATGAGTGCCACGCCTGTCACGCCGTAGGTCTCAAATCCGTCGGCTGTCGGTCCGACAGAATCGCCGGCGTTGTCGCCCGTGCAGTCGGCGATTACGCCTGGGTTGCGGGCATCGTCTTCCTCGATGCCGAACACAATCTTCATCAGATCCGCACCAATGTCGGCAATCTTCGTGAAAATGCCGCCGGCTATCCTCAGCACGGATGCCCCCAGAGACTCTCCGATCGCAAACCCGATGAAGCACGGACCCGCAAGACGACTTGGCATGAACAGCAGAACAGCCAGCATCAGCAGCAGTTCCACGCTGATCAGCAGCATTCCGATCGCAATCCCTGCCTGCAGCGGAATGGCTGATGCGGGAAACGGCAGACCTCGCAACACGGCAAACGCGGCCCGGCTGTTCGCCAGAGTGTTGATGCGGATGCCGAACCATGCGACTCCGTAACTGCCCGCAATTCCGATCAGACTGAACAGAATGATGATTGCGACATCCAGGGCGGGCTTGTCTTCCAGTACACCGAAGTAGTAAACCATGACCCCGCCGATCAGCAGCTCCAGCAACAGAATAAACTTGCCCTGCGTGAGGAGGTAGGTCTGGCACGTTGCGTAAATCAACTCAGAGACTTCGCGCATTGATGAATGCACGGGCATTGCGGCAAGCTGGCGGTACATCAGGAAGCCAAACAGCAGCCCGCAGGCGCACACCAGCATGCCGCTCATCAGCAGCGACCACTCGAATCCGAAGACGGGAAGCGCCGGAATCTTCAGGTCGGCTTCTCCCGCCAGACCGGTGGCCGGCAACAGAAGCAATGCACCACCAACGCCTCCGAGCGAACGCAGGAAACCGAACGACATTGCAGCAAAGCCTTCGTACGAGTAACTATGTAGCAGTCGGCCGCGAGCATCATTCCCGCGTCAATGATCGACGGGACGATAGAGAATGGTCCGGCAATTGCCAACACATCTCCCTGCCTTCGTCGTCTCTTTCCTGCCCATCACACTGTTGAGGCCGGTTTCCAGGCAGCCCGATCCGAGCGTTCTTCCCAGGGAACGACGGACAAACTCCGGCCGGAATTGCCTGTCCGTTCGCAAGTCGTTGATCGACTACGTATTCTTCGCACCAAAGCCGGGAGTTTTTGCAGGGCGGCTTCCCAGGTCGAGCGTCTGAGCCCGCGATCATTCGTGAATTCGGCTC
>JANNGQ010000380.1:0-3855 GCA_031403975.1 Planctomycetota bacterium | reverse complement strand
GGCCTGGTCCGGCGAGGCAGTGCCGGAGTGGCTGTCAGGGACCACGATGATGATCGCCCTGCACTTCGGAACGTTGCTGTCGATCATCGTGGTCTACTTCAGAGATCTTCTGAATCTGCAGCGACAGCCTCGACTGTTGTGGCTCATCTTTGTGGCATCCCTGCCGGCGGCTGTCATCGGGCTGGCATTTCAGGAACCGCTGGAGCGACTCTTTGACAGCACGATATGCGCGGGTTTCGGACTGCTGGTGACAGCCGTGTTTCTGTTCGTTGCTAAGAAATGGCAACGAGGACTTGTGGATCTCAGCGAACTCAGATCATCGACGGCTTTCATCATCGGGATCTTTCAGGCGGTTGCCATTCTGCCGGGCGTATCCAGATCGGGAGGGACGATTGCTTCAGCACAGGTCTGCGGTGTCCGGCGACCGGATGCGGCGCGGTTTTCATTCTTGATTGCGGTTCCGGTTCTGGGCGGAGTGACTCTGCTGAAGCTGATTGACATTCTAAGGGATAAAGTAAAAATAGACGTCTCATGGCAGCCCATGCTGCTGGGGGCCGTCATCAGTTTTGTGGTGGGAGTTCTCTGCCTGCGCTGGCTGATCCGTTTACTTGTGGCCGACCGGCTGCACTGGTTTGCCGTGTACTGCCTGATTGCCGGTACCCTGACAATTGCGTGGCAGGAGGGTGTGTTCGGAACTGTCTGAAGAATCCTGAGTTGACGTTTCGCCGGCTCAGATCGTCATTTTGCCGGACACGACCGTCTACATCGGAATCGATCTGCCGTTGTCAGAGGACGGCGGTTGTACGGCGGTTTCCGGCAACAACGAAGATTCGCGGATGTTGATCGGCGGATCGGCCGCTCCGGACTGGTCAACCCCAACCTCGGTTTCCGTGCCGAGTGGCCGTTTGACGTCGGAAGCGAGTGAGAATTCGGCCGCCGAACTCCGGTCCGCGCTTCCTCTCATGCCGGGGCCGGAGATGTCGGGAAGGATCGAGACGGACGATACGGTGCCGTCAGGAACAGTCACGATGATGCGGCTGAAGGCAGCCGTAACGAGGACCAGAAGACCCGCCGACAGGGAGATCAATGTCGATAGCTGCAGACTGCGTCCGATCGAAACCTGAAGTTCCTGCATTGCCGCGGGCCGCCAGTTTCCAGTGACTGCCCGGCCGGAGGACTTTCCTTCAAATGCCTTCAGGAAACGCAGACGGGAATCCGCCAGGAGTGAACCCAGGGCCTGAGCCGTCGGCAGCGCTACGGTTGTCAGATCAGCGCTGGCACCGACTGGCCGGGCGTGGTCGAGTCCGTATCTGATGTCCTGCAGCCGGACTGATGCGAGTTCACGATCCGGAACGACGGCCGCAGGACTGGTGAACACAGGCTGCTGCGACTCCGGTGAGGCCACTGTGATCATCCGCTTTGTTTCGCAGTCTGCAGTGAAGGGCGGCACAAGCGTCACCTGCGATGTCATCATTGAACCCCCCGCGCGTTCGCTCAGCCATCGCATTCTGACGACCGTCACCGGCCGAGTCAGTTCCATGATCACATTTGCACGCGACGCATCTTCCCAGCGAGTCGGCTGGTCCGACTCCAGCTCCATCACGACAGTGCCGGTCGGAATCCGCAGCGTGCAGCGCGCCGGCGTTCTCTGTGCGAACAACAGGAACACTGTCTCTCCAACCGCGGACTGGTGTGGTTCGGTCCAGACGATGGTGTCGGCAACTGCGAACAGTCCGCGACCTGATTCGTCAAGCGACTGATCCGGGGCAAATCGCATCGGAATCGTCAGTCGGTTTTCCGCCAGGACCGTCGTCAGCGGCAGGATCGTGATACTTCCCCTGAGTGGCGACAGATCCTGGCCGCCGGCCTTCGCCGCTGCATCGGAGAGCCATCCCGGCAGAACAGAATCTCCTGATACGTCTGCAGCGATGCCATGAACTGCATCGAGGGGCACCAGCAGAAACTCGGACCAGCTGATATCTGCGGAAACAACCGGCCACTCGAAGGAGGCGGACTTTTGCTTCCTCTGGACGCTGTCGATCGGCATTGTCCACAGGACTGTGAATTCCGGCTGATCAAAGAGAGACTGCGCAGCATCCTGGTCGGCGGTGAACTTACCTGACTCGCGGACCAGTGCCAGCGGCTGCCCTTCGGCCAGAATGACGGGCTCCTGCACAAACCGGGGACCGTCAGAAAAGTTCAGCTCGAGCGGCCCGAGACTTCCCGACCATTGAGTGACATGCATCACAAACGTAATCTGATCTGCTGAGCGGATGGCGGCGATCGCACCGAAGGGCTTTACAGGCCGGACGCGGCGCAGTTCAATCGGTTCGGCTTCGCGCACGATCTGCAGCCGAACCGGAGAACCCGCAACAAGCGGCTCGTCAAGCCCAATGGGTTGATCCGGTATGGCTCCGCCGAGTTTCGCGAACACCAGCCCCAGCCCGTCCACGTCTGTCAGTGTCAGTGACGATTCGAGTACCTGCGAATTCTGCAGTCGAGGGTCCGGCAGAGTCAATGATAAATCATCCGGCCGCAGAGTCTGCCGGCCTTTGATGGAGATGCCATGCAGCCCCGTGGTTCCTTCCTTCAGCTCGATCAGCAGCTGATCCCCCCGTCGGTGCCACGATGCCAGGCGATTCGCATCACCCGCCGCGACCTGCACTTCGCTGATCTCGACTTCAGAACTGACGCTTACGCGGTGACGAAACACGGGCAGCACGGACGTTTCAATATCGACCCGGCACATCCAGTTCAGCTGTGAATTATGCAGCGTGATCTCCTGGGCCACATGAACCTCATTGACGCTGGTCCGGGCACTGAGCCGGATGCGACATTGCTGAATGCCGGCCGGAACACGAAAGAGACTGTCTGAGCGACGCAGCCATTGTCCCCACGCCGACTGAACGTCGCTGTTGGCTGCTGTGGTCACCTCCACACTCTCGATCGGCAGCACGGAAAACACCGGATTCGCGCGGACGGCGAGCAGCAGCTTTGGCGACGCCTTGCAGTCTTCAAACTGCTGCAGTTCACTGACGGGCAGCAACTGCTCTTCAGCATTCAGCGGATTCAGCGATCTCAACTGCAGCGACAACATAAAGTCACTACCGAGGTTTTCCGGCAGCATTATGGCTGCCCGCTGATCTGTCACCGACCATACCGCATCCGAGGCCGATTCCGGCGGCGAGACGGGCAGCACTGAGACCGCGAGGAGTTCGTAGCCGGTCGGAAGTCGATACCGCACTTCCGGAAGCAGCGGGTTCCATTTTGAAAACCGACAGACACAAGTCAGCAGTTGCCGACCGGAGACGGCTTCACTCACCGCCAGCATGTCCACTGCCGGCGGTTGCGGATCTGCAAGGCCGGCTCCTGTGCGAAACAGCCGCACATCAATGCCGTCTGACACGGCAAGCCCGTTGATCATCATCTCGCCATCGACCGGATTCCATCGCACAAGCCCTTCTGAATTCTGCGCCCGGGCTTCTGAAAAGACTCCGACAGGAGCCGCAATCTCGATTGTTGCAGCGGGGCAGGGAATCCCGGGAAGTCGAAACTGAACTCCGGTTGCCTGCCGCGCAATCACAGGCCGCAGTCGGCATTCCACCGAATAGACTGTAAACGCTGCGTGCGGACCAGCGTTGAAGATTGTCCGCGGTGACTCATCCACGAACGGTCCCTCGGCGGGACGAGCACCTCGAAGCATCGTGCCGGATTTCTCATCATCGCCCGTTGCAGCGGACGGCTGAGAGTCTCCGCGGGCAGCAGCAAATCCCAGCGGAACAGACTTCACCAGCACGGAAGCGGGCACGGGCACCAGTATCGCGTCGACTCCGTCAGGTTCCGGCAGCACTTTAC
>JANNGQ010000379.1:0-6143 GCA_031403975.1 Planctomycetota bacterium | reverse complement strand
CCCTAAATGGATCTCCACCGCATCGGTTGCGTTTGATACAGCAGTCGGTGAGTCCCGTGGTTCGTCGCTGACGGTGTCCCGCATCGGCCTTGATTGGATTCTGCATTTCGGCCTGGGGCTGGATTTCAGCAAAGACAACGTCGGCTTCGGCAGATCGCTCGAACCCCGCTTTGGCCCGCCATCGCCGACAAATCTGAGTTACCTGATGGGGCTGCAGCGGTGATCTGACACATCATGAAATGGTGTCTGTTTCCTGGGCCGACGCTGTCGCTTGGCCCAGGCTAATGGAATGGGTGGACCTTTGGTCCGGAATCGCCGGCCCTCTGAGAGTTCAGACGACAAATGCCCATATCCATAATGCGCACTTCATTTCACGATGAACCCATTCTTTCGCAGAGCAAAAGGCCACAAACCCGGCAAGTCATTGTCATGCAGCGCCTATTCGTAGTGGCCAGTATACGGTCATTTCGAAACGGTTGCAGTGATGAGAACTTAGCTGGAAACAACAGGTCGAGCAGTTGAAACAAGTCAGGGCTGA
Source organism: Planctomycetota bacterium (assembly GCA_031403975.1). GTDB lineage: Bacteria > Planctomycetota > Planctomycetia > Planctomycetales > Planctomycetaceae > SXXK01. The sequence continues at coordinate 5,605 of JANNGQ010000379.1, read as the reverse complement.
TGGTAGACATCGTTCAGAGAGTCGCTGCAGCATGGCAGCAAAACAGTCTTATGTGTGACCGGCAGCAACGCAGTCCGGTCAGTTGTACAGGTTCGGCGCCTATTTAAGAGGAATCAGGAAATGGGAAAACGTGCTGCTGCAGGTAAGAGTGGAATTGTCATCGCTCAGGAAATCCGCGCGTTGGTTGCGGCCAACAATGACATTAAGGGCCCGGAAGTCATGGCCGCGCTCCGGGAAAAATTTCCTAAGATCGAATTCAACGACAACAGCTGCCAGGTGTCTTACGCGAACGCCCGGAAAAAGCTGGGACTTGCCAAGACTGTTGCCAAACGCCCGATCGGTGGCGCACGGCGTGGTCGTCGTCGCGGTCGCCCACCCGGCGCTGCAATGGCGGTATCTGCCGCCTCAGCGAGTGCGGTCAACGTCTCTGCCGTGAACATCAGCCTGCTGGTGGCAGCCAAGGCGTTGCTGCAGCACTGCAAAGGTGATGCTGCGGCTGCTCTGAGTGCTCTGAAGCAGGTGGCGGCACTGCAAATGAACTAAGCACTGCCGGGTGATATTGAGAGCCCGTCTATTACATTGGCGGCTGCAACTTCTGCAGTCGCCTTTTTTTGTGTTTCGTGGAGTGGCGAGGGGAATTGTCCTGCGATGTTCATGAATTCCACCGATCACCGGTTCGGGACGCTTAAGTGCCGAGTGGTTGATGCACTGCGAGAGAACGTACGGCCTCGCTTTCTGATTGTTCTGAATCACGGTTTCGGTGCACCCGCTGATGACCTGGTCGACTTCGGCCCGATGCTGATTGACGAAAGTGATGCGATTGCAGAATCCTGTCGCTTCGTGTTTCCCGCCGCACCAATTGACCTGGGGCCAATGGGAATGCCGGGAGGCCGGGCGTGGTGGCCAATCAATATGGCTCGCCTCGCGGAAATCCATCAGACTCAGAACTTCGAACAGCTCACGGATGTTGAACCTCCCGGAATGTCGGAGGCCGGAGGCTTGCTGACGGCGGCGATTCGCGAGATGCAGCACGAATGGAAACTCGGGGATTCGCAACTCGTACTGGGCGGCTTTTCACAGGGAGCCATGGTCAGCACTCATGTGATGCTCAGTGCACCATTCACGCCCGCTTTGCTGACTCTGTTTTCCGGCACGCTTCTATGGAAAGCTCAATGGAGTCGGCTGGCGGCATCGCATCCGGGAACCGCCGTACTTCAGTCGCACGGAACACAGGATCCGATTCTTCCCTTCGCGGCCGCAGTCCAGCTCCGTCAGCTCCTGACCGAGGCGAAGTTCAACGTTGAATTCATTGAGTTCAGCGGACAGCACACGATTCCGATGCAAGTTTTGCAACGCCTGCGGCGGAGAATCGAGACCTGCGTGACAATGCCACCCGCCGCCGAGCGAGATCAACTTCCAGGACCGTGACCCGCAGGATGTCTCCCACCGACACCACTTCGGATGGATCACGCACAAACCGGTCCGCCAGCTGAGAGATATGGATCAGTCCGTCCTGATGAACTCCGATATCGACGAATGCGCCGAACTTTGTGACGTTGGTCACAACTCCTTCGAGCGCCATGCCGACCTGCAGATGTTCTAACTCACTTACAGACTCGAGGAATGTCGCCACCTTGAATTCACTGCGCGGATCACGTCCCGGACGAGCCAGTTCGGCCAGTACATCCCGCACAGTGAATTCTCCGGCCTCCTCTGACAGGAAGTCCGCCGGAGTCAGTTGCGATACCAGCTGTTCGTTGCCGACCAGCAGCCTGGCATCCGTCTGGAGCTGCCGGGCCATCCTGCGAACCAGCGGATACTGTTCCGGATGCACGGCAGAGTCATCCAATGGCTGCGAGCCTCCCCGAATGCGCAGGAATCCCGCCGCCTGCTCGAAGGCCCGCTGGCCGAGACGCGGCACTTTGAGCAGATCCTGCCGTGATGTGAAAGCACCGTGTTCATTGCGAAATGCGACGATCCGTTTTGCCAGCACCGAACCGATACCGGCAACATACGAAAGCAGAGCCGGACTGGCTGTGTTCGCATCCACGCCGACGGAGTTCACACAGGACTCGACCTCGCGATCAAGCGCCTTCTTCAGCATCGACTGATCCACGTCGTGCTGGTACTGCCCGACTCCGATCGACTGAGGATCTATCTTGACAAGTTCTGACAACGGGTCCTGCAATCGGTGCGCGATGCTGATCGCACCTCGGACGGTCACGTCCAGGTCCGGGTACTCGGTGATCGCCTCCTCACTGGCCGAATACACCGAGGCACCGGCTTCGCTGACGACCACTTTGGTCACTTTGAGACCGTTCTGCCGGATCAGGTCGGATACAAACTTGTCCGTTTCGCGAGACGCAGTGCCGTTGCCGATCGAGATCAGGGTTGCGTTGTGTTCGCGTATCAGCCGCAGCAGTGTGGCCGATGCCTGTTGTGTTTCCTGTTTTGGAGGAGTCGGGTAGATTGTTTCATTCACCAGAAATCGACCGGTCTGATCCACGACGACGACCTTGCATCCCGTACGGAAACCGGGATCGATCCCGATCGTCACCTGAGGCCCCGCGGGCGCAGCCATCAGCAGATCGCGCATGTTCTTCGCGAAGACGTCCACCGCTTCTCTGTCCGATTTCTCTTTCAGACTCTGCAGCAGCGCAGTTTCCGAGGCGGGGCGGAGCAGCCGGTCGTAGCAGTCCACCGCTGTCGCCTCAAGGTCTGCGCGAAACTCGAATGCCGGATTGGTAATCATGCGGGACGTAAGCTGCCGCCGGTTGCCGTCGTCGTCCATCGCCGTGCTCAGTCGAAGCACGCCTTCGGCTTCGCCTCGCTGCATCGCCAGAAAGCGATGAGCCGGCATGCGCGAAACTCCCTCACGGCAGTCAAAGTAGTTCTCGAACTTGCTGCCGCCTTCCGCTTTCCCCTTGCGCACAGAGGACACCAATTCGCCGCGCCGAGCCTGCTCCAGCATCCATTGACGGTTGCGAGGATTCTCGGCCCAGACTTCGGCCACAATATCGCAGGCTCCGTGAAGTGCAGACTGCTCGTCGGCGACGTCCTTCTGCGGATCGACGAATTGCCCTGCGATCTCCGTCCGCGACGCCGTCAGTCGATGCTGGCTGAGCAGTATGTCGGCCAGAGGTTGCAGACCGCGTTCTCGTGCCATTGCCGCCCGCGTGCGTTTCTTGGGACGAAAGGGCAAGTACAAGTCTTCCAGCAACCGCGGATCATGGCAGTCGGCGATCTGAGTCCGCAGACCGGGAGTCAGCTGGCCCTGCTCGGCAATGGTCTTCAGAATCGTGTTCTTCCTGGCGGCAAGTTCTTTCGCACGGGCGAACAGGTCTTCGATCGATCGCAGTTGTCGTTCGTCAAGTCCTCTGGTCGCTTCCTTGCGATACCGCGCAATGAAGGGGATCGTGTTGCCGTCCTGCAGCAGGCGCACGGTGGATTCGATCTGCCCTGCCGACAAAGTCAGTTCTGCCGCGCCAAAGCGGAAGAAGTCTTCGATGCGGAATTCGAATCGGGCGGAGTTGTCCGGATCTGCTTTGGTCATGCGTCGTTGCTCTTGATTCCCGTTATCATGCGAGCGGCCTCAAGCCGCCTCCTGATGTGCTGTCGGCGTTTTGATCGATTGCAGTTCTGCCACGAGTGTTTCATTCAGAGTCTGTTCGAGTTTCTGCAGCACTTCGGCTACCAGCGCGCCGTCCATGATGCGGTGATCGTACGCCAGTGTGACTCGGCTCTTGAGTTGATCATTGAGTGGCCCATACGTCAGACATGCCGTATGAATTGACGGCGGCAGTTGAATCTCCGCGCCTCGCCCGGCCAGTGTCGACAGAAAAAAGGTGCCCAGCCGCTTCGCGCGTTTTTGTGTGGCGATATTGAGGTTCCACCACCAGATCATTCGACGCATGAAGGTTGGCAGGACGGCGAATTCAATCTGCTTCCGGAACACTTCATCCACTTCTCCATCGCGGAACCGATCGATCTGTTTCTGGATATCCGCCAGGGGAGTCGCCTCGGGAATGGAAACCTGTCCCCAGAACAGCCATGGCTGGCCGTCTTTGCGGCGATGAACTGTGAGCGACGCAACGCTGTGGGGATGCTGATACAAATGAGCCCACGGCCAGGGCTGCCATGTCCGCCTCAGTTCCCTGATATCACGGGCCACCAGCGAAAATGCCTTGAGAAACACGGCCGGCCAGGAAATCCGGATCGGACACTGTTGACGAGCCTGCGAAATGGGCATCAAGTGCATATTCCGGTCATGCGCACACAGCGGAATCTGTTTATGAAAATGCAGCAAGTCCCAGGTCAGGCGACGACTGACGGGAATCCTGAAGCGGCGTCCATTCCAGTGATCTGACATGTTCAGCACTCCGTATCTGCCGGTTGAAAAAAGTGTCTGGAACTCTCCGGCATCAGGTTTTCATGGTGAATGTCTGCTGCCTCCAAAGTTCCAGACACCTTTTTCAACTCGCTGCTCATGACAACAGTAACTCGGGTAATTCTGCCGAGCGTGAACCAGGAACCGGCGAATCATCCAGCGACCGGAAAGTAAACACGACAGACTGCTTCGTTTCCCCGGAGTAATTCCGTGTTGCCGCATGAAAGCAGCGAGCGTGGAAAAACAGCACATCGCCGGGTTCCATCTCCACATGTTGTGCGCTTTTCAGCAGTGACTGATTTTCTGTCAGGTCCGTGCGAAGAAACAGAGCACTGTCGAGCCATTCTTTCGGAGCCGCCGCAGTGTGGCTTCCGGGCAATACCTGCAGACAGCCGTTCTGCAGTGTCTCGGGCCCGAGCGCGATCCAGATGTTGATAAGGTCGCCCGTCCTGAAGGACCAATAACGAGTGTCCTGGTGCCAGCCGGTATCACTGCTGAAGCGAGGCTGTTTGGTCATGATACAGTTGTGATGCACAAGGGGCATCACAACATGTGCTCCGAGCAGCTGCTGCAGTCGGCTGAGAACAAACGGTTCTTTCACCAGTCGCGAAAAGACGGGATCGCGGCTGATCGCCTGCCGCAGCCGCCTGGCCGTCCGGCCTCCTTCAGCGTCCAGCGACAGCGGCGCTCCGGGATAATTCAGTTCGGCCTCATATTCGATGTCGCCCTGGTGTGCAGCCAGATCACGCTGAGTAATCCGTTTCATCGTTTCCAGATAGCCGGTCGGGATCATCCGTCGTACCACAACATATCCGTCACGTCGAAAACGGATGACTTCATCGTCGGAAAACGTTACGGATTCACTGGCGGGATCAGACATCGTGACAACGGACTCTGCATTCTTCGTGATCATCAGTACCATGGATTCTCACAACCCTGCCGTTCAACGGCAAGCCGAAGCAGACTGGCGGCCGGCGGCTCAACGCCATGAAGGATTTGAAAATGTCAGTGCCCCCGAATACCCCTCATCTCCCGGCGCTCCTGGATCGGCCACCTGCTCCCCCTGGCAAGGGGACTGTCGGTTTAGTGGAAATTACTTTGTGGGGCAGGCTTTTAGCCTGCCGTGCGTCGAGGAATTACCTGTGACATCGACGACGAACAGCGCCGGGTGCCGCGCCGCGTCGATCGCCGCGCGCAGCCCCCGCATGTCGCTCGTGA
>JANNGQ010000378.1:0-3461 GCA_031403975.1 Planctomycetota bacterium | reverse complement strand
TAAGAAACAGATGATTTTCGTTGCAGCGATCGCCGCGGTTCCGGCCGGCGGATTATTGGTCGCGCTGATCCTTGGACTGCTTCAGGGAATGCTGTCGGATACAGCGACCGTGTCCGTTGCACTCTGGATTGTCTGGATCCTTGCGGCGCTGGGTTGCCTCATCGTTGCATTCCTTCCGTTCGCCATCGCGTTTTATTCGGGCCTGCTGCCCGAACCCGCTATGGCCGCTGCTGGCTCGATCAGTGATTCGGCCGCTGCTGACTCCTCTGCCGGAATCTCGAATCGGCAGACCGGCGCAGACGATGCTGATGACGAAGGCGAGCAGGAGTTTGAAGACGCCACGGCAGACGAAGGCGAACAACTTTTCGATGACGGCGCCATCGATGACTTCGACGACGATTTCGGCAGCACGTTTGAAGACGAAGAAAAAGCGAAGCCCAAAAAGCGAAAATAGTCAGTTGCCGCCGGAATCCATGACTCGGCACAGTTGCTATGACGCTCCCCGCTACTGGGATCTGGCGTTCAGCGATGAAACGGACTTCGAAGCGGACTTCATCCAGGCGGCCGCTCTGAAGTATCTGAATACGGACTCACCCGCCATCCTGGAAATTGGCTGTGGCGGAGGCCGACAGGTTGTTGAACTGGCCCGGCGAGGACTTCTGGTGACGGCGTTCGACCTTGAGCCCGCGTGCGTGCGGTACGCTCAGAAACGCCTGCAGCGACTGGGACTCGAAGCATCCGTATTCCGGGCGGACATGGCCGATTTTTGTCTACTGCGACGGAACATCGCTGCACCAGTACCGACCATCAATCCGATTCAGGGCGACTCGCAGGCTTTCCTGTCTCCGGAATCGATCGACGTCGCACACTGCTTCATGAACACATTCAGACATCTTAACACAGAGTCCCTGGCACGAACTCATCTTCAATGTGTCGCGTTTGCGCTGAAGCCAGGCGGAATCTATCTGCTCGGATTTCATCTGCTTCCGCCGGACGCCTCTGAAGAGGACGCGGAACGCTGGTCCGTCATACACCGCGGGACGCGCGTCACAACATCAATCCGGGTTCTGACGTTCAGTCGCCGGAGGCGGATTGAGTCTGTGCGTTTTTCGTTGAAGGTCACGACCCCGAAGAACGTCCTGCGGTTCTCATCAGATCACCAGTTGAGGATCTACCGGGCCGATCAGTTTCTGAGCCTGCTCAGATCTGTTCCGGAGTTCAGGCTGCTGGACGTATTCGACTTCTGCTACGACCTCAGCGAACCGCTGCCGCTGGATGATCGGCTTGGCGACGCTGTGTTTGTTCTGCAAAAAAGAAGCTGAATCGCTGATATAGACTTCGCGCGGCTCTGATTGACGTGCAGCCGGATTCGTGAGAATTCGGAGGCTGGCTGGTGATTCAGCCCGAAGTCTCACGACTTCGGCTACAACGAAATGCGATTCCGCATTTTCAGATTTGCCGACGTTCCGAACGTCCGTTGAATTGCGGTCAGGCAATCGCGACTCTAGCATTTCGGCCCCGGGCTTTGTGGACGATTCCCTGTTTCGTCAGCATTGCCGATTGTCTGTATTCCTGGAGCAAGAACCGATGCCTCTGACACCCTCTGATTCGTCTCGCCGTGGATTCCTGAAGTCCTCTGCGGCGGCTGCGGCCGGCGCTTCGTTGCTGACCGGACTGAACCCAATCCGCGCCGCTCACGTCAGCAGTGATGAAACAATTCGCATCGGACTGGTCGGATGCGGCGGTCGAGGCAGTGGTGCCGCCGACCAGGCGATGAACACTGAAGGCCCGACGAAACTTGTCGCGGTCGCAGATGCATTCGGAGACCGTCTCGACGGCACTCTGCAGACACTTAAAAGGGCACACGGCGAAAAAGTCGACGTCCCGAAGGAACGTCAGTTTGTCGGATTTGATGCGTTTCAGAATGTGATGGATCAGGATCTGGATATCGTGATCCTGGCAACTCCTCCGGGGTTCCGGCCGCTGCACTTTGAAGCAGCCATCAATGCCGGCAAGCATGTGTTCATGGAAAAGCCGGTTGCTGTGGATTCCATTGGTGTTCGCAAGGTGCTGGCCATCAACGAAATCGCCAAAACGAAAAACCTTGCCGTCGCTGTAGGGCTGCAGCGACATCACGAACAAATCTATATCGAAACCATCAAGCGCCTGCAGGACGGCGAAATCGGTCGCATCGTGGCGACTCGGGCGTACTGGAATGGAGACAGCCCGTGGGTCCGGCTCCGCACGGACAATCAGACCGAAATGGAATACCAGATGAGGAACTGGTACTACTTCAACTGGCTGTGCGGCGACCACATTGCAGAGCAGCACATCCACAACCTGGACGTCATCAACTGGCTCATGGGCGGGCCTCCGACGAGAGCTCAGGGCCAGGGCGGTCGTCAGGTCCGGACTGGCAAAGACTATGGAGAAATCTACGACCATCACTTTGTCGAATTCACCTACGAAAAGGACGGTGACCGTTCAATTATGCTCAGCCAGTGCCGACAGATTCCGAACTGCTGGAATTCCGTGAATGAATATGCACACGGATCGGACGGCTGGTGCGACATCGGCGACGGTCGTATCTTCGACACCAAGGGCAACGTCAAATGGGAATACGATCGGAAGGATTCCAGCGGCGCACGGAAAAGCCTGCACAATGGCCATCAGGATGAGCACCATGACCTTTTCGCACAGATCCGCCGCGGGGAGATCCCGAACGAAGGTGATTACGGAGCTTTTAGCTCGATGACTTCTGTGCTGGGACGCATGGCGACATATTCCGGTCGCGAAGTCCTTTGGGACGAAGCGTTGAATTCGCAACTGGTGATTTCACCTGTCGAACAGTTCCACAGCTTCGAAGACACGCCACCGATTCTGCCCAACGACGACATGACCTACCCGATTCCGACTCCGGGTATCACCAAGGTCTTGTAGTCAGTGGCGGACGTCTGAATTCCGGGCATGGGGACTGTCGTTTTGGTCGGTACTACTTTGTGGGGCAGGCTTTTAGCCTGCCAGGCGTTGACGAATCACCTGTGTTTTTGAATTGACGAGGCAGGCTGAAAGCCTGCCCCACTTTTGAAACGTTACGCAACGGCCTTGCCCGAGTCACGAATTCCTGTCATCAGTTCACGCAGATCAGTTTCCGTCGTCATTGGGTTCATCACAGTGACTCGCAACGCGGCTTGGCCGTTCAGGGTGGTCTGCACGATATAGAACCGGCCCGACCGGATCAGGTGCGTACGCAATTCGCGCTGGAGACGATCGACCTCTGCGGCCGGTGCATCCAGCATCGCGGAAGGAACGTAGCGGAAGGCCACGATGTTGCACTCGGGTTCGTGAAGAGTCTGAAAGTCGGCGGCTTCGCTCAGCAGTTCATAAAACGATCGAGCCAATTCCATCGTGCGATCCACCATCTGTTCAAAGACCTGCTCACCCATCAGTGACCAGAGTCC
>JANNGQ010000377.1:0-4973 GCA_031403975.1 Planctomycetota bacterium | reverse complement strand
TCCGGCGCATGCTCGGGTCGAGCAAGCTGTACCTCCACGAGTTAGCCGACAAGATGGTCAACTGCCTCCGTACCGTGAAGGATTGTGAGCAATGAAAAGTGGGGGAATGCGTCAGTAGCCGGAGTCGTGAGACTTCTGAGTCCCCCGAATTCTCACGAATCCGGCTACAAAAAACCTTCACGGCGTTGCCTTTCAACAGTCACGGGGAAGCAAGGATGCTGGCCTGGGTTCGGAAACGATTCTGCTCGGACCTCGCAATTGATCTGGGGACCACGTCCACTCAGATCGGTCTGCCGGGGGAGGGCATTCGTATCGACGAACCATCTGTCGTCGCCGTGCCGAAAGGCGCTCATCGCGTCGTTGGCCGAGGTGCTGCGGTTGGAAAACTGGCGTATCAGATGCTGGGCCGGACTCCGGAAGGCATTCAGGCCGTTCGTCCGCTGCGGCACGGAGTCATCAGTGACTTCGAATTGTGCGAAACCATGTTGCGGTATTTTATCCGCAAAGCCTGCGGACGTTCCTACGGACTCCGGCCGCGAGTCATCATTGCCGTCCCCGGCTGCATCACCGCCGTCGAACGTCGCGCGGTTTTCAACAGTGCCGAACGAGCCGGGGCGGGGCGTGTCTGGCTGATTGAAGAATCCAGAGCCGCGGGGATCGGAGCTGGATTGCCGGTTTCAGAACCGCTGGCGAGTATGATCTGCGACATCGGCGGCGGAACGACCGAAGTCGCCGTGATGAGTCTGTCGGATGTCGTGGCATCGCAGTCTATCCGGGTTGCCGGTGATACGCTGGATGAGGCCGTCGTCCGATATCTTCGTCGGCGTTACTCGCTGCGGATCGGAGAACAGTCGGCGGAACTTCTGAAGATCGCCATCGGCAGCGCCGCGCCGCTGGATCACGAGCTGACTCATGAAGTCAGCGGACTCGACACGGCCAGCGGGATTCCTCGTAAGGCTCTCGTGACAAGTGAAGAGATTCGAGAATCACTCTTTGAGCCACTTGAAGAAATCGTCGACTGCATTCGCCGCACAATCGAACGCTGCCAGCCGGAACTCATCGCGGACCTCGCCGATACCGGTCTGGTGCTCGCCGGCGGCGGTGCGCTGTTGCGGGGAATTGATCGGTATCTGTCTCAGCATCTCGGCATTCCCGTACGAGTCGCCGACTCGCCCCGAACGGTCGTCACCCGCGGCGCCCTGATCTGTCTGGATCATCTCGATCGCTGGAAGACCGGACTGGATGACGGGATGCGAGCCGCATAATTCTTGCCCCGCCGCTTAACGCCGTGAAGGATTCATCGCCGAGTTTTTCAACGCTCTCGCAAAGTCCCTTCTCCCCCTGGGAAGGGGGAGAAGGTGGCCGAAGGCCGGATGAGGGGGTTCGCATGTCCTGCTGCATTCGAAATCCTTCACAGCGTTGCCCGCCGCTCCGTCGGCGGGGATTGTTCGTCCCGCGTTGATGAAGAACACCAATTCCAGCCGACGGAGTGGCTGGAAAACAGTAGTGATGAATCATGCGCACAGATCAGAATCATCATCGGATGTGGCTGGCTGCCGGCGGGATGTTCGTCCTGTCGATGCTGGTCCTGATTGCCGACCGCGCGGGAATGCTCACGTCATTCAGGCCGGCGCTGCATGACGCGCTGAGTCCAGGTCGGCTGATGGTTCTCGCGATCTCTGCGCGCGGCAGCCACTCTGCGGCGGGACGAGCACCAGCGGTCAACGATACGTCTGCAACAGCGAACGCGGCAAAGCAGGAGCAACTGCTGCGTCAGCTGATGATCGAGAACGCTCGATTGCGACGTGACCTGAAGCGCGAAAAACTGTCATCAGGGATTTCATCGACCTTCGAACCGCTGGGTTCGCTCGCAGAGCTTGACGTGATCGCGGCATCGGTTGTCAGTTCCGCCGGGATGTCGGGATCGCTGCGTGATCTGATCATCGACGCGGGTAAGTCTGCCGGGATCACGCGCTCTGAATTGATCATCGACGGTAGCGGCACACTTCTCGATGTCGGTTCTGATGTTGCTGTGGCTGCGGGAGATCGAGTTCTCACCGGGTCCATTGTTGTGGGCCGGATCGAACGGGCTGCTCATTGGGTCAGTCTGGTTCAGCCGGTCACAGCGGTGGGATTCAAAGCACAGGTCGTCTTGCTCCGAAAGACTGCGGACGGGCTTCACTTTGGCGCGAGAGGAATACTGGAAGGTACGGGAGCAGACGACTGCGCGGTGACCGGAATCCCTCATATCGAAGCCGTTGCTGTGGGGGATGAGGTCGTGTCGGCGGATGTCAATGGTGTCCGAGGTCCGCAGTTGTACTTCGGCCGGGTTACGAAGGCGGAGTTTCTGGCCGGTGGTCAATGGGATGTCCGAGTTCAGCCGGCAGTATTGCTGGAAGAACTTGAAACTGTCGGTGTGCTGAGACTCAAGCTCACTCCGCGTCCATAGTTCTTCAGTCCCCAAACACCGCCACCGGGCCTGGGGACTTTCGGTTTTATCGTGGGGCTGGCTTCCAGCCGGCCTGGACCATTCTTTGTGGGGCTGACTTCCAGCCGGCCTCGTTGATCTAGAAACACATACGTTTTTTGAAAGTCCAGGCAGGCTGGAAGCCTGCCGCACAAGGAATCGCGACTAAACCGACGGTCCCCTGCTCCAGTGGTTCAACGGCTTCTGTACCACTTGCACCGGAATGCAGTAGCGCACAAGCCGGTAAACTACCGAGGCGAGCCCCGTGGCGGGATAAATTGTCGTTTTGTTCGGTTGGACGTCTGAAGATGAAAACGATACTTGCAGCTTCCTGCATGCTGTGGATGACATTGGCCTTGGAAATGGCATGGCCATCGTTGCTGCCTCACGGTTCGATACTTCTTCCGGTGGCATGCGGCGTAATGTTCTGGACACGGTCGACAGGCGGACTGGTACTCAGCTGCGCGGCTCTGCTGCTGGACTGGGTCGCCAGACCGACATTGCTTCCGCTTTGTCCCATGATTCTTCCCCTTGTCGCGGTATTCTGCGTTGCGCCTCCCGTGCAGCAGGAGAACTTCGGAAAGCGTCGCTCCGTTCTGCGGATTCCAGTGCCGTTATTGCTTCCGGCGCTGACCCTGTTCGCCGTTGTCTTGCAGATCGTCAGTTCGATCCCTGTGTCGGAGTTCACAGCCTCATCGCTTTCTGTGCCGCATGTGACGAACGGATTCCGGTCACTGGCGATCATCGCGCTGCCATTGAGCGCCGGCGTGTCGCTTGTGATTCGCGTCGCCGATGAATTCGGGCTCCGACGTTCATTTTCGTAGAGCTTGAATCCGCCAGCTGCACGCGAACCGCGCTGCCAGGAGTCCACATTTCGCCGACGGAGACGGATCGAACCTGCACGGGTTTGTCAACGCTGCTCAACGTCGAGTGCCGCCAACGGTTCAGTATTCTTCCGGCAGCAACGCGGTCGTTGCAGCTCGCTCGCCGTCATCTTCAGCGGCTTCGGTGATCAACCAGATCTTCGCGCCGGTCTTCTCCAGAATGTAGGCGGAAAGAATCCTTGAGCCATCATGCAGGGCTTCATCGTTGAGCCGTTTGTCTTCGTCGGACAGATCGCCCCAGTCTTTGCAGATGTGACGATTCACCAGGTCAATAACATCGACATTTGCTTCCTGCAGAGCTTCCAGTGCCGCCGGAGTTGCCCCGACGCAGGCTCTGGGCCAGGAAATCGGGCTCGTACTCCAGCTGGCGGACGGCCGCCTGAACGCGTTCGCGCATCTCCGCGCTGACGTCTGGATGCTCCGAGAGAACCCGCGAGACCGACGAGATCGCAACACCGGCCAATTCCGCGACCTCGCGCATGCTCGCACGCTTGCGCCGGACGTCGGGCCGCCTCGCTTCGGTCATCCTCATCCTCCCACTCGCTGCCCATCGATCGCCGCAGCAAGCGAGCTGGGCGGCAGCCGGTCAGCCGTTCCAGTAACGGTTGCAGGGACGGTAGCACACGATGTTCCGGAGCTGGCGGCATGCTCGAGTCTGGCGCGGTTGACGCGCGGCGGGGCCGGGTGCCACGATGCGCGGACGAAACTGGAAACGGTACCGCCGAGCGTGATCATGGCGCATTCTCGGCCCGCTCCTGCGGCCATGACCCCCGGAGGATGCACGACCTGATGACCGCCCATCCGTCGCCCGCCCGTCTCGAGTGGTATCGGACCATGGTTCGAATCCGGCTCTTCGAGGACAAGGTTCAGGAGCTGTTCATGGCCGGGCAGATCCAGGGCACCACCCACTTGTGCCAGGGCCAGGAGGCCGTCTCCGTCGGAGCTATTGCAGCGATGCGCGCCGGGGATGTCCAGACCAACACCTACCGCGGCCACGGCGAGGCGCTGGCGCTTGGCATGGACCCGGAGACCGCGTTCGCCGAGCTGATGGGTCGCTCCTCGGGCGGGTCCGGCGGAGTCGGCGGATCCATGCACCTGATTGATTTCAGCAAGGGCAATATCGGAGCGAATGCGATCGTCGGCGCGGGGCTTCCGATTGCGGTGGGGGCCGCCGTCGCCTTTCAGATGCAGAAGAAACCCAACGTGGCGCTGACGTTCTTTGGCGATGGCGCGACCAACATCGGGACGTTCCACGAGGCGTTGAACATGGCGGCCGTGTGGACCGCCCCGGTCGTCTTCATCATCACCAACAACCTGTACGGCGAATACAGCCCGCTGCGGACCACGACACCGATCGACGACCTCGCGCGTCGAGCCGACCCCTACGGCATGCCGGGCATCGTGGTGGACGGTCAGGACATCGACGCGGTTCACGGCGCGACGACCGAGGCCGTCGTGCGCGCCCGCGCCGGCAGGGGTCCGAGCCTGCTCGAGATGAAGACCTATCGCTATCGCGGCCACAGCCGGAGCGACCCGGCCAAGTACCGCCCGGCTGGCGAGCTCGATGCCTGGAAGGCCCGCGACCCAATCGAACTCCTCGGCATGTCGCTGATCAGCGAGGG
>JANNGQ010000376.1:0-1559 GCA_031403975.1 Planctomycetota bacterium | reverse complement strand
GTCTTATCGTGGGGCAGGCTTCCAGCCAGCCTCGTAGATTCAAAAGCACTGGCGTTTGCTCCAGTCCAGGCAGGCTGGAAGCCTGCCCCACAAACAGTCCAGGCAGGCTGAAAGCCTGCCCCACGAACAGTCCAGGCAGGCTGGAAGCCTGCCCCACACGGAATCGCGACTCTGAGCCCGCGAAACTAACTCTCTCTCTCACGTACCGAGCCAACGTCATGACAACGACAGCACCATGCACAACCTGCGGAGGTGAACTCCTCACGAGCGTGGGTCAGACGTTTTGCCCGGCGTGTCTCCTGCAGCAGGGGATGAAGGGCTCAACCTTTGCCGGAAAACGACCGGCATGGACTCCGCCCGAGAATGAACAGCTGGCTGCTGCGTTTCCTCATCTGGAGATCCTGAATCTCCTGGGTCAGGGCGGCATGGGAGCTGTGTTCAAGGTGAGGCAGAAGGAACTGGATCGCATCGCCGCATTGAAGGTCCTGCCGGGCGAGATGGCCTCGGAACCAGGATTTGCCGAGCGGTTTCTGCGGGAGGCTCGGCTGCTGGCATCGCTCAGTCATCCGCACATCGTTACGGTGTACGAATTCGGACAGCGCTACGGCATTTACTTTCTGCTGATGGAATTCGTCGACGGTGTGACGCTGCGGCAGGCGTTGCGGGCTGAACCCATCAAGAAGCTGACTGCGAAGGACGCGCTCGCCGTTGTGGGGCAACTCTGTGATGCACTTCAGTTCGCCCATGACGAGGGCGTCGTGCATCGCGACATCAAGCCGGAAAACATCCTGATCGACAAGCGCGGCCGAGTCAAAATCGCGGACTTCGGACTGGCGCGACTGATGGGGCAGTCGCCGACCATGCCGACTCTGACGGGCACTCATCAGTTGATGGGAACACCGGCCTACATGGCACCGGAACAGATCGAAGGGCTTCCGGGCATCGATCATCGGGCCGACATCTATTCGATGGGCGTCGTCTTCTACGAATTGTTGACAGGCGAACTGCCGCTCGGCCGTTTTTCACCGCCGTCGCAGAGAGCCGACCTGGATGTCAGGCTTGATGAAGTCGTCCTTCGAACGCTCGCACGTGAGCCGGAACGCAGATACCAGCAGGCCAGTCATGTGAAGACCGAGGTTGACGCGCTGCGGATGCCCCTGGTGCGCGTCGCGTCCGGAGGAACTGGTCGAAGGATTCTTGGGCTGAGTGGCAAAGTCCTGATTTTCGTCTCCGGAATGCTGATCACGCCGCTGATCGTCGTCTTGATCCTGAACTTTTATGCGTGGCGGGAACGGAGAGAGCTGCAAGCGGCGCGGGAATACCGGGCAAGGAATCTGAACAGCGATTTCCTCACGCGCGATCAGCCTGCGTCGGCAGAAATGGCCAACGTGCCTTTTGCAGGGATGCCAGGTGCAATGGGTGCCGGTGAAGCCGCTGCGATGGGCAGCAGTATGATGGGAGCTTCCGGAATGGCCGCACCAACGAGTGCCGGTGATTTCGGCTCGATGATGGGCGGAGGCGGCCCGGGAGCAAACTTGGGAATGGGTGGCTCCGGAATG
>JANNGQ010000375.1:0-2320 GCA_031403975.1 Planctomycetota bacterium | reverse complement strand
CCCATCGTGACGATCGGTACTTCCATGACCACTCTGTCAGTAAACAATCGCTCGACCGAGGCTTCGGCTTCTTTGTCACCTGTGGCCCGGATCTCAACGTTGGGAGTCATCAGAGCCAGCCGTTTGTCATATTGTCGCCAGTAGACGTACATATCCCCGGCTTGAAGCCCGGCATAGTCTTCGCCGCTCGCGACGGTCGTCGCGATAAAGTACTTCTTCTGAGCGAACCCGCGAGGCAATTCCGCAAACATCTGCCCGTCTTTCTGACGAGTCCAGAGCGTGTACATCGGCTTGATGTTGGCTCGCGTGACGACCTTCTCAAAGCCTTCAAGCACCTTGTCAGACGGCGGATAATCGGGAGGGGGACTACCTTCCTGGGCGACGACTGCCGACGTGACCAACGCGAGGCAGGCCGTCAGAGCCAAGTGGCGAATGTAGAATACATGCGGAAGCATAGAGGGCCTTTCTCGAACAAACTCGCGGGTCAGAATGTATCAACTATTGCTATCGTTGCTCTCACGTGATGACACCCACGTCTGGGGCTGGAAGCCCCAGCCACGTCAAAATGCATCAACTATGTTATCGTTGCTCTTACACTACTGAAGCCGGACAGCGATCTGCCGAGATTTCGGGAATTTGGCGAGCTTCGTCAAACGATGCGGCCAGATTCGGTAGCTCTCCAAGTGGACCCGGCAAAGTCACCAACCTCGCAATTCTACCCGTTTTCCGGTTGAGGGGAAGTACCTTAAAACTGTTGCCGGACAGTTCCAGCCGATCCGGAAGCGTCAGCCATCCGTGAGTCCTACTGGTCGATGACGTTGCCTAAGACGCACATCCGGAGTGCGTTGCGGAACAGGATCAGCCTGCGAAGTCGACGAACACGGCCGGACTTCATTCTGCGAATCAATTTGACAGTGTCGATTTACTGTCCGGAGTGGCCTTTCTGCGAGTCTGCTTAGTGTTTCCAATACATCCATGAACTACCTCGCTCACGGGTATCGCTTTCTCGATTCATCATTGATGGTGGCAGGCACCGCGGTGCCGGACTGGCTGAGCGTGGTGGACCGGAAAGTACGAATTCGCTCTCGACGAGTGGCCCTGCATCTGGATTCGCTGGGTACAGACGATCGCTGCATTGCCGACGGGATGCTGCAGCACCTCAGCGACGACGACCGATTTCACCGCTGCCCCTGTTTCGTCATGCTGGAAGCGGAATTGTCACTTCGCTTTCGTCGGTTGATGCCGGACCGGTTTGATCACCGGCCGGCGTTTCTTGGGCATATCGTTACGGAACTGATGCTGGACGCCGTGATCACAGAACGTACGCCTGAGATTCTGGCCCGCTACTACTCAGCCCTGGATGAAGTGTCGGCGACACAAGTTGAAGCGCTGGTCAACCGAGTCGCCGCCAGAAACACAGACCGACTGTCCGGATTCATAGAACAGTTCCGTGCATCGAGATTCCTCTTTGATTACCTCGACAACGAACGTCTCCTGCATCGCTTGAATCAGGTACTCCGGCGAGTCACACTGGCGACACTCGATGACCGCAGCGTGGCCGTTCTTCAAGACGCCCGCGGCCTCTTGCGAAGTCATGCTGATGAACTGCTGCGGGCGGTCGAGTTGCCGGTCTGAATCGACGTGAATCCCTGGTGGGGCTGGCTTCCAGCCGGCCTGAACGTGAATAAACCGATCTCGAATCCACTCTCAAGGAAACCCTGCTCAATGAAATACGGCATGAATCTTCTGCTCTGGACATCTGGAGTCACGGAACAGCATTTTCCGCTTCTGCACGATCTGAAGAGCTGGGGCTTCGACGGCGTTGAGCTGCCGTTGTTCGATTTCGACATCAACCACGCGAAAAAGGTCGGCGCGGAACTGCAACGGGATGGACTGGCCTGCACGGCCGTGACTGTCTGCACAGCTGATCAGAATCCAATTGCCGCTGATGCAGGTGTGCGGGCCGCGGGACTGAATCGACTGAAGCAGGCCATCGACTGCTGTGCGGCTTCCGGGGCGACTCTTCTCTGCGGTCCGATTCACTCGGCCCTGGGTGAGTTTTCAGGAGCCGGCCGAACCACCGATGAATGGAACCGGGCGAAAGAGGTACTCGCTAAAGCCGGGGATCATGCAAAAGCCAACGGCGTGACTCTGGTCGTCGCCCTGGTGCTAGCGAGCGGGCGCGCCACCCTGCGCCCGCTCGAGCCCGGCGACGATGTGCGCGTTCACGTCGGCGTCCAGGGCGCGCGCGCCCAGGGCCAATGCGTTGGCGACCGCGTTCTCGTCCGAGCGGCCGTGCCCGATGATCACGATGCCGTTC
>JANNGQ010000374.1:0-10951 GCA_031403975.1 Planctomycetota bacterium | reverse complement strand
ACCGGATCAGCATCGACGGTCTGAGCAGTGACGAACTGCCGGAGATGACAGGTTCGCTGGGCTGCGAAAACCTCACGATCGCAGGCATCCCCGGCAGCAAACCTGATGAGAATTCGTTCTCGATGGTGGCGGAGTCCAACTCTTCCGGGGCTGGTACTGGCACTCGTACGCCGTGCCGGCTTGAGTCACAGCAGTTTTCCGGCGACGCTGACAAAATCACTTACGACCATTCGAAACAGCAGTTCATTCTGCGGGCCGATGAAGGACGTCAGGCGAGCGTCGCGTACAGCCCTGATGGCGGAGAACGTCAAAGCATCGTCGGTCGCAGTTTTCTGTATTACCGAAACAGCAATCAGTTGATCGCCAATCAGATCTCCGGCGTTCAGGCCAGCGAATAGGGCAGTTGACGCCTGGCCGACGTCGCCGAAATCCCGGCGTTGTGCCTCATCGAGTTCTGAGTCTACGCGCTGGTGGTTGACAGCGGTTCTCCCACGGACCAGTCACGGCCGGAACGGACGACTCTGCGATACAGCGTATCACGCTCGACAGGCACTCGCCCCGCTTCGCGGATCAGCCGGTGCAGTTGCTCGATCGTCATGCCTTCGGGAGTTGTTGCGCCTGCATCGTGGTAGATCAGTTCGTGCACCACTGTGCCGTCGATATCGTCGGCACCGTAACTCAGGGCCAGTTGAGCGGTTTGTTCGCCCATCATGATCCAGTAGGCCTTGATGTGATCAAAGTTGTCCAGCATCAGCCGTGACAGTGCCACCATTTTCAGATCAAACACCGCATCGGGTTTCACGATTGAAGACAGTTCCGTGTTCTCAGGATGAAATGCCAGCGGGATGAAAGTCTGAAAGCCGCGGGTCTGATCCTGCACAGTCCGCAGACGCAGCAGATGGTCGATACGGTGACGAGCTTTTTCGACGTGACCGTAAAGCATCGTCGCGTTCGATCGCAGGCCAAGTTCATGGGCTGTGCGATGGACATCAAACCAGACATCACTGTCGGCCTTGTGTTCGCAGATCTGACGACGGACGTCTTCATCGAAAATCTCCGCGCCGCCGCCCGGCATGCTGCCGAGCCCTGCTTCGACCATCTGTTCCAGTACCCAGCGGACGGACTTTTTCGTGATGAAACTGAACCAGCTGATCTCCACCGGAGTCCAGGCCTTAATATGTATCTCCGGACAGGTCTGATGGATGACCCGGACGACGTTCAGATACCAGTCGAAACTCTTTTTGTGATGCAGTCCGCCGACGACATGGATTTCGGTCGCCCCGGCGACCCGCCCTTCGAGCACTCGGTCACGCAGCATTTCATCCGTGAATGTGTAGGCTTTCTTATCACGCAGGTCGGCCCGGAACGCGCAGAAGCGGCAGCGGTACACGCAGACGTTGGTCGGGTTCAGGTGAATATTTGTATTATAGAACGCAAAGTTGCCGTTTTTGCGTTCACGCACAATGTTTGCCAGACAGCCCAGCGTATGCAGGTCGGCGCGTTCGTCGAGCAGAACGCCGTCGTCGAACGACAGACGCTCGCCGGCCAGCACCTTTTCAGCGACGGCGCGGATCTGAGAATCTGGGTTGATCAGGTTTCGTGCTTCTTGTTTTCCGGTTCCGGGCATTCACATCTCTTCCACAAGGTACACTGTCAGCGAACGTGCGCCGTGAGCTCCGATCACCAGTGATTGTTCGATGTCTGCGGTCTTCGACGGACCGGAAATAAATCCCGCGAAACGATGTCTGCCAAGTGTGATCCGTGCATACGCTTCGTGCATGTTGTGAACAATCTCAGAGGCCGGTACGACAATCGCGACGCGCTGCGGTATGAAGTACAGGACCCGATGTTTTACAGTGTCATCCGTCACCCAGACCGCAGCGTTTTCGGCAACGGCGAAATGGCCGCTGAGAATTGCAAACTCGACGTTTTCCAGTTCATGCGGATCGTCGATCGAATCAAGATCGATCGTCGAATCTCCAACGTCTTCCACGACGGAGCAACGCACTGTTGCCGAGGTCCATTCGGGCATCGTTCTGAGATGAGTGTCTGCGTCCGCCAGCGTTTTCACGAACACGGCCTCACCACCAACGACCTTCAGGACATCCGCAAATCGTTCGGATGGATTAACAAACGTCTGCCACTTCCCGACAGAATCCAGATCGGGCAACGCTGATGACTGCGGCAAAGCCGCACGGATCTTAGAAAAGATCTGATCTCGGGACGACTGGCTCATGACTCGTCGTCCCGACGCGACTGCTGAAAAACGTGTCTGGAACTTTCCGGCATCAGCTTTTCATCATGTGTAACCGATACCGCAGCAGTTCCAGACACGTTTTTCAGCACACGCTGCCTTTCAGCAAACTGCTGCCGAAATGTTCTTCTCGGGGCCAGCGGCAGCTCACGCTGTCGGCCCCAGGCATTCAGCGGATTGTAAATCAAGAACCGCGGCAGCCAGCGCAATGACATGCGGGCCGCCTTGCCGAGCAGATTGTAGAGCCAGGTTCGCGAGAGAACTGCCGAGACGGCTTTCATCGACAGTTTCTTCGACGCCCCGATCAGTCGTTTGCCGTCCAGAAATTCCCGCATCGCGAAGAGCTGATGGTGCAAGTCAATCTTGACCGGGCAGACGTCCGTACAGGAGCCGCAAAGTGTACAGGCGAAGGGCAGCGAGCTGTGTTTCTCCGGCGTTTGAATGGGAGTCAGAATTGAGCCGATCGGGCCGGGAACAGTGGCTTCATAACTGTGTCCGCCGCTGCGACGATAGACCGGGCAGGTGTTCATGCATGCTCCACACCGGATACAGTTCAGACTGCGGCGGAACTCGGGGTTTCGAAAAATCTCCGTGCGGCCGTTGTCCACAATCACGATGTGCAGTTCCGAGCCCGCCGGAGGTCCGTGGAAATGTGACGAATACGTCGTGACTGGCTGGCCCGTGGCCGAACGGGCGAGCAATCTCAGGAAGACGCCGAGATCTGCAGCGCGGGGAATGAGCTTCTCAATGCCCATACAGGCGATGTGCAGTTTCGGCAGCGACACTCCCAGGTCTGCGTTGCCTTCGTTCGTGCAGATCACAATGCCACCGGTCTCGGCAATCGCAAAGTTGACTCCTGTGAGTCCTGCGTCAGCTTTACAGAACCGTTCGCGAAGATGGCGACGGGCGGCTTCAGTCAGGTACTTCGGATCGGAGGCACCTTTTTCAGTGCCAAGGTGCTCATGAAAACACTCGCCGACTTCTTCCTTCCGGATGTGAATCGCGGGCAGCACAATGTGACTGGGAGTTTCCTTCCGGAGCTGCACGATGCGTTCACCAAGGTCCGTGTCGACGACCTCGATGCCGTGTTCTTCGAGATACGGGTTGAGATGACATTCCTCGGTCAGCATCGACTTGCTCTTCACGAGCCGTCTGACGTTCCGCTGCTGAAGGATACCGAGAACGATTTCATTATGTTCACGCGCATCAGCGGCCCAGTGAACGACGACTCCCAGTTTCTTTGCGTTGTCTTCAAACTGTTCCAGGTACTGCGGCAGCAGCGACAGCGTGTGCTGCTTAATCGCCGAAGCCGTCTCCCGCAGCAGTTCCCACTCCGGAACGCCTGACGCCATCCAGTCACGCTTTTCACGCACATACCACAGCGCCTTGTCGTGCCACTGAGAACGTTCGCGGTTGGAGATGAATTCTCGGGCAAGTGCAGGATGATTCACTGGTCACCTCCGATCGCTTCGGCCAGGATTTCGGCAAAATGCATGACTCGCATGGGGATGTTTCGGCGGCGGATGATTCCGTCAAGGTGCATGAGACACGACATATCACCGGCTGTCATGACTTCCGTGCCGGCATTGATGTGATCGTTCACGCGGTCGTCGCCCATCAGACAGGAAACAGCTTCTTCGGCAACGGCAAACGTGCCGCCAAAACCGCAGCATTCGTCACGACGGGAGAGTTCTGAAAAGCGAATTCCTTCGAGTCCTCCGAGCAGCTTCTCCACGAAGTTGTCGCGTGGTGTCATGACTTCCGTCGACGGCCCCAGCCTCAATTCGCGCAGTCCGTGACAGCTCTGGTGAATCCCTACCTGATGAGGAAACCGCCCCGGCAGTGTCTCGATTTTCAGTACCTGAACCAGAAACTCGCTGAGTTCCAGAGTCCGCCTGCGGACATCTGCTGCTCGCAGATCTTCAGGATCGCACAGATGGTCGTAGTGATTCCGCACCATCGATACACAGCTGCCGGATGGCGAGACGACGTAATCAAAACCGTCGAAGACGTCGATAAACTTCCTGGCGAGTGGTCTGGCTTCGTCCATGCAGCCGCTGTTCGCCATCGGTTGTCCGCAGCACGTCTGAGCTGTCGGGAACTCAGCCCTTACTCCAAAATATTCCAGCACCGAGACCGTTGCCATCCCGACCTCGGGATAGAACTGATCTACGTAGCAGGGAATGAACAGGGCAACTCTCATGTCGGTCACAGTGTCGTCAGTCTGCGCGGAATGCTCACGGCACATACAGAACGCGACCGCAGCCGCGACAGCAACGGAATTCATCAGTCCGGATGCGAACCATGTCCTGAGCTGTCACGCGCGTGCTGCAGGCCGAGCAGAAATCGTCTTCCAGTTCTGAAAGTGCCGCCGCCCCGTGAGCGTTTCGTAATCGATGGTAATTCGCAAATTCAGCACCAGCCGGGATTATTTTTTCTGCCTGAGCCAGTTGGGCCCTGAGATCGGCGATGCTGGTCTGCAGCACAGGTTTCTGAGTTTCGGCGGCAGATTTCACCGTCAGAGAATTCTGTTTCTTCTTCTGCAGCTCGGCCTCCAGTTCCTTGAGTCTCTTCTGAGCCACATCAATTCCGTCCATCGCCCCGAGCGCTGTATCTTCAATGTCGCCCTTGCTTTTCGTCGCGGCGGTCACCTGAC
Source organism: Planctomycetota bacterium (assembly GCA_031403975.1). Taxonomy (GTDB): domain Bacteria; phylum Planctomycetota; class Planctomycetia; order Planctomycetales; family Planctomycetaceae; genus SXXK01. Next base: position 6,041 of record JANNGQ010000374.1, on the reverse strand, counting down.
CTTTGATGATGTCAAACTCCTTATTGGACGAAGCCGTATTCAGCTGGCCCTGAAGTTTACTGAGTTCCGCCTCCTTCGATTTGAGTTTCAGGTTTTGTTCATCTGCCGTCTTCCGAGCAGTCCGGATCGTCTGCTTCTGAACTTCAAGCAACTGTTCCGTCACGGCAATCTGCTTTTCTGCCGCTGCCACTGCCCGAGGCCCGTCAGCCAGAGCACTCTCTAGAATTGTCAGCTGCCGCAGAAGTTCGTGCAGACCCTTGAGTGACACCGACAGTTCCGAAGCCATTCGACAGTCCTATTCCGTTTGATTGCAACTCAAGAAGAATGCTTTCAAGGATTCACAACGCTGAGATACCCGTGAAATACTCCGGTTCCTGCCCAGCGCGCCATTTAATGTTGCAACCAATGCTGGCACGCTGATCGCACGGGACAGGCTCCCCAGTGAGCAACGCATTACATGCAATCCGCAAATCGGCACCGGTGACGGGTAAGCCATTTCCCGGACGACTCGAATCGAATTGTCCGCGATAGACCAATGAGTGGTCTGCATCGAACAGGAATATGTCAGGTGTACACGCGGCTTTATAGGCTTTCGCAACACTTTGAGTTTCGTCGAACAGATACGGAAACGTGTATCCCGCCGACATCGCTTCCGCCCTCATTTTTTCGGGACCGTCCTGTGGAAACTCTGTGACATCGTTGCTGCTGATGCCGACCACCGCGAGTCCCCTGGCCTGAAACTCAGCCGCAAACTTCTGCAGCGCGGGCCGGATGTGAACAACGAACGGACAGTGATTGCACATGAAAACCAACAACAGTGGTTTTCCGGAGAACTGCGACCGTGAAACCGTACGGCCGTCAGTATTCAGCAGAGAAAACTCGGGAGCGGCTGTTCCCAGGCTCAGCATTGTGGATGCGGTCTTGACCATTCGTTTCTCAATCAAAGCGATTCGAAAAAAAACATGATTCAATGCACTTTCAGGTGCCGCACGGCGGCGACAATCAGTGCAACTGCTGTTGCAGTCTTTCAATTAAGGGCACGATGATCGGTCCCGGGACGAAGTCCTTCAATCGATCCCGCACATCTTCTCGCGTCAATCTGGTAATCTGTTTGATCAGCGAACTTGAAATGTGAGCATATCGCTCGGCGGACATCAGAAACACGGATTCGATCTCCGGATCAAGCACGCGGTTGGTCAGCGTCATGGTGAATTCCGTTTCCATGTCCGTCAAAGTTCTGACGCCCCTCAACAGTATCCGGCTGCTGCACCGGCGCACGAATTCCACGGCCAGGCCGTCAAATGACCGGACATCGACATTTGACAACTCCCGAACGGCCGCCCGACACAAGTCCACTCGCTCGTCGAGGGTGAACAGCGTTTTCTTGTCCGGATTGTGTCCGATTCCGACAGTAATCCGTTCAAAAATCCATGATGCCCGGCGGATGATATCCAGATGCCCGAGTGTCATTGGGTCAAAGCTCCCCACATAAACTGCCGTGGCCGGGTGTTCGTGTTCACAGGTCACTCAAGGCTCCCAAATACTGTGATTGCCGAGCCTTCATCTTACCGAATTCAGGCCGGAAGTACCCTGTGCACACCTCTGTTTGTGCGCGAAAGGACGCGAGCGCCCTTTCGCGCACGGAATTCCAGGACAATGCACGACGTCTTGTAGTGAATGTTTTCGCCGGCAATACAAACGTCCGATTCCACCGGGATGCGCTCTGCGGGGCTTGTGCCGACGCAAACCGCGATGCGTACGGCGACCGCGGCGCGATCCATGCCTGGCATTTTGGCAGCAACGCTCCCGGAAATCCTGATGTGGACCGGGTTTCTGACGTTTGTCCACAAACCATTGTGTCGCAATCACTTGCAACTACGACGGCGATTCGCTCAACCAACATGACAGACTTCCGCTGATTGGAACATCGTGTGCAGCCCCGCGTTGGAGTTCGCGGATTTGTCAGCCGGAGAAGCGACAGTGTCTTGTCCGATTGAACTTGATCACCGGTCGGGGCGAACAGCGTGACGTGGGGAATCTGAAATGCCGAGTTTTCGCTGGGGTCAGACTTGGGACCCTTTCCGCGATCTGGAACGCGAAGTTGATCGCCTGCTGCAGGGTGTGAACCTGACTCTGCACGGTGTTCGCATCGGACGACGCTTCCCTCAGGTCAACCTGCTCGAGTTGGAAGACTGCTATGTGCTGACGGCCGAGATTCCAGGTATCGATCTGAAGCAGCTGGAAGTCACAACGGCATTGGGCTGTCTCACGATTAAAGGCATTCGAACGCCGCCCGAGGAAGCACGCGAGGATACTTTTCGCCGACAGGAACGATTTCACGGCCCCTGGCAACGGACGATTCAGCTGCCTGATCGGGTCCATGAAGAAGGTATGAAAGCCGATTATTCGGCCGGCATTCTCCGGGTCACGCTTCCCAAAGCCCCGTCCACAGCTCCGCGTCAGATCAAAGTCAACGAAGGCTCGTAACGATGAGTGATCCCGCAAAGCAGCACCGTCAGGACGAATCCCAATCGCTGATTCGTTCCAATCCTGAAGAACCTTCTGTAACTCAGTCACCGCGACTGCTGTTCAATCCGCCGATCGACATCTATGAAACACCGGAAGGACTGGTGCTTTACGCGGACCTGCCGGGAGTTGCAGCAGAAGGGCTGGATCTGCAAGTTCAGGATAGTCGACTGACCCTGTTCGGACATGTCCTGACAAAGGAGTCCGAAAACGTACAGTTGTTGCATCAGGAATATCAGGTCGGCGACTTTCTTCGATCGTTCATCCTCAGCGACGAGGTCGACCATGAGCAAATCCAGGCAAAGCTGACAAACGGCGTCCTGCGGGTCGAACTCCCCCGCGCAGCCCGGGCGAAACCGAGGCGGATTGACGTGTCGGCCGGGTGACGCAAACGGGCAGTTCCGTCCGACCACGCGATCGTACGGCAGACCTCCGACTGGCGACATTATCACGTTCGTGTTGTTTTCTCGTTGAATCTGGCAGGCTGAAGCCTACCCTGCGACGAACCACGCACTTTCGTGATCACGTGAGATCCCCCAATTGTTGTCTCAAGCGGCGCAGAATCCGGCTGCGGGACTGGCGGAGGGCGGCGGCAGAGAGAGCCAGTTCGCGAGCGACGTCTTCCGTCGCAATGCCGTCCACGACAGATCGCCAGAACGCTTGCCAGGTGCGAGGTTCGAATTCGCTTTGCACCTGAATCAGAGCTCAAGTGGTCAGATCCCGCATCTGCAACGCATCCGTCGGTTCCTCATCGGGAATCGTCAGAGGATCAACCACCTGCTGCATCAGTCCCATTGCCGAGGAACCGCTGGCGGCTGCGGGCACCCTTTCTGCCGGAAGGGATTTTAGCCCCAAGGCGAACCTGCGCGACGTGGTACAGACAGTGCAGGCTAATTCCGAAGTACGTCATGTACTCAGGTCGCGGCGAGCCGCGAAGTCCTGCCCGGCAGGCAGGACCTATTGGAAGATCACACAAGCTGCGACAATCGTCGCAGCTCAACATCATCCACTACGGTTCCCTTCGGCTGCAGCTTGATCAGATCCGCGATCAAACTGACTTGTTCGTCGGTCGCCGCAATCGCCAGTTCCGATAATCGGTGAGCCACGGCTTTTCGGCCGCTGTGGCGACCCAGCACAAGCCGGATATCACCACCGCCGACCTTTTCGGGACGGAACGGCAGATAGGTATCAGGATTCTTGAGCAGACCATCCTGATGAATGCCGGCTTCCGTCGCGAAGATGTTGGAGCCTCCGATCGGCTTCATTTTCGAAATTGCAATTCCCGTAAGCCTTGCGACCAGCTGACACAACGGAGCCAGCTTTGTCGTGTCGATTTTGAAGGATCTCTTGTACTGGTCACCGTGCATGGCCAGTGCCATCACCACTTCTTCAAGCGACGCATTGCCAGCCCGTTCCCCAATCCCGTTCACCGTACACTGCACGACGTTGACACCTTCCTGAATGCAGGCCAGCGTATTGGCAACTGCGAGCCCCAGATCGTTGTGGAAATGGACCGCGAACAGGGCTCGATCCAGATTCGGCACACCGTCCTGAATGGCTTTGATAAAATCACGCGCCTGCTCGGGTGTTAACAGGCCGACCGTGTCCGGAAAGCCGATCGTTGTGGCCCCTGCGTCGATCGCTTCGCGGTAGCACTCACATAGGTAATCGACTTCCGTGCGGCTGGCGTCTTCCGGACTGAAGGCGACGATCCGGAACTTTGCGGCAGCGTACCCCACGGCATCCGTGATGATCTTCAGAATCTCACTCCGGCTGCGGTTCAGTTTGTACTGCCGATGGAGAGGACTCGTCCCGCAGAAAAGGCTGACGCCGCGTTTATGCAGCGGGTTGCCGTCGAGCGCTCGTTCGGCGGCGTCAATATCCGACCGCACGGTTCGGCAGAGTGCTGTCAGAACCGGTTTCGTAACGACACCGATCATCAGCCGGATCGCTTCCACGTCGGCTTCCGAACTGGCCGGAAAGCCTGCATCGAGTGAATGCACGCCTGCATCCTGCAATGCCAGCGCGATCTGCACTTTCTCAGCCGGTTCCAGAGTCGCCCCCGGCATCTGCTCGCCATCGCGCAGAGTCGTGTCGCTGAACAACACCGCACTGCTGCGTTTGTGGTGACTGATGATGGCCTGCCGGATTTTGTCAGTGACCTGCTGTGACAATCGCTGCAGGACAGTCGGGCGAGTCATGATGGTTCCGGCTGGTTTGGATCTGGATGTGTCTGACGAACGGGAGAGCATGATCGTAACTATATTCGCCGGAGACCATCCCGGAACCCATCCGCAGACATCGCACTCCACTCCATTCTTTTCCTTATCGCGGGATCGGGGTGTTCCACGGCACTTTATTGAGCGCAAAGATCAGTCGGTCAGCCTGACCGGAAAACTGAATCTCGAGCGCTGCCTGTACCCCGTTTCCAGGGCTGCCTACAATCAGCCTGTCTGCGCAGCGGAGCACGAACAATCCGCTGATGTGCCTTTCCACAACACTCGGCGTTCGCCGGCCAATAGTGATTCCCAAGGATCAATTCGTTGAGTTCAGATCGTCCTGGCAATGCATTCTGTCTGGCTGACCTGGCTCGCACGAGCGGTGAATGGCTTCGTGGCGATGGTCCGGAATCCGATATTGTCATCAGCAGCCGGGTTCGGCTGGCCAGGAATGTGGCCGGGTATCCGTTTATCACGAGGGCGTCGGCGGATGTCCGGTTTCAGATTGTGCAGATGGTGCAGTCCGCGCTGAGGAGCGATATTCAGCATCGCCCGGTTCATCACATCAACGTCGAGACGCTGTCGACGCTGGATGGCCAGCTGCTGACGGAGCGTCAGCTGATCAGTCGAGAACTGGCGCGCGGGGATGGTGCCCGGGCCGTTGCCGTCAGCGAAGGCGAACGGCACAGTGTGATGATCAACGAAGAAGATCACCTTCGCATTCAGGTTCTGCACAGCGGGTTTGCGCTGGATGAGTGCTGGATGGAGTGTGATGCTCTGGATGATCAGATTGAAGCCACGGTGCCGTTCGCATTTCATCCGCAGCTGGGTTATCTGACGGCCTGCCCCACAAATGTCGGCACCGGGATCCGGGTCAGTGTCATGGTGCATCTGCCCGCATTGCGGATCACGCGCGAGATCCAGAAAGTGCATCAGGCGGCACAGAAGATCAATCTCGCCGTGAGAGGGCTGTATGGTGAGGGCAGTCAGGCGATGGGCGATTTTTATCAGATCTCGAATCAGGTGACACTGGGGAAATCGGAATCGGAACTTATCGCCGGAGTCCAGGAAGTGGTGTCACACATCATCGGCTGGGAACGGCGGGTCCGTGATCTGCTGGTGCGTGACAATCGGTCTCAGCTGCACGACCAGGTGGCTCGTGCATTCGGAACATTGACAAGCGCCAGGTCGATCAGCTCAGAAGAGACGATGCACCTGTTGTCAAGTCTCCGGATGGGACTCCATCTGGGACTGGTGGAAAACACGGATGTATCGACGATCAATGAACTGTTCATC
>JANNGQ010000373.1:0-8213 GCA_031403975.1 Planctomycetota bacterium | reverse complement strand
GGGCCTGTCACCAGCGAGTCCTTCGCGCTTGACCGCATCGACACCGTTGCGGCGTACGACGAAGCGCAGGACATGGTCAAGAACCTGATCAGTGCAGCGATGGCCGGAACACTGGTCTGGGACAAAAGTGTCACCAAAACCATCCGCCAGGCGATCAAACAGATCGATGAGCGGATGTCCCGCCAGCTGGCGCAGATCATGCACAACGATCAGTTCCAGAAACTGGAAGGATCGTGGCGGGGTCTGCATCACCTCGTGATGAACTCGGAGACCAGCAAACAGCTCAAACTGAGGATGCTGAATATCTCCAAGCGGGAACTGTTCAAAGATCTCGATAAGGCTGTGGAATTCGATCAGAGCCAAATCTTCAAGAAACTCTACGAAGACGAGTTTGGCATGCCGGGCGGCGAGCCGTTCGGTGCCCTGATCGGTGACTACGAGATGACCAATCATCCCGAAGACATCGACATGCTGGAGAAGATTTCCGGAGTCTGTGCGGCGGCTCACTGTCCGTACATCTCCGCCGCCGATCCGGCTCTGTTCGGCTTTGAGGACTGGACAGATCTGACGAAGCCCAGAGACATCGAAAAGATCTTCATGGGCAAGAAGTACACCAAGTGGAACTCCTTCCGTAACACCGATGATTCCCGGTACATCACGCTCGTGATGCCACGAGTTCTGGCCCGGCTTCCCTATGGAGCCAGTACAAAGCCCATCGAGGAATTCGGATATGAGGAAGTCGAACTGGATGCTTCCGGCGAGGCCAAGAAGACGTCTCACAGGGACTATTGCTGGATGAATGCCGCTTATGTCATGGGAACGAACATGACTCGGGCTGCAGCAGAGACCAACTGGTGCACGGCCATCCGCGGTATGGAAAACGGCGGTAAGGTTGATGGCCTGCCGGTCCACAACTTCCTGAGCGATGATGGTGACCTCGATTCCAAGTGCCCGACGGAAATCGGCATTACGGATCGTCGTGAGGCAGAACTGAGCAAGGAAGGATTCCTGCCGCTGTGCCATTACAAGAACACGGATTATTCGGTGTTCTTTGGTGCACAGACGTGTCAGCGACCGGTGAAATACGATCGACCGGAAGCCACAGCCAATGCTGCGATTTCGGCACGTCTGCCGTATATCATGGCGGCATCCCGGATCGCTCACTTTCTGAAGTGCATTGCCCGTGACAAGATCGGTTCGTTCATGGAACGAAAAGACATGGAAGACTTCCTGAAACGCTGGATCTCAAATTATGTCCTGTCAGATCCGTCACCAAGTCCGGAAATGAAGGCCCGCTATCCGCTGGCGGAGGCGCGCATCACTGTGGAGGAGATTCCGGGTGCTCCCGGATCGTACAACGCGGTTGCCATGCTTCGTCCCTGGCTGCAGCTTGAAGAGCTGACAACTTCGCTGCGGATGGTTGCGAAGCTGCCTCAGAAGGCCTGATTGAGGAGTCGATCTTGCCGGACGAGCAGTCTTACGATCCGTCGGGCCGGGCGGTGCTGACGCAGGCAGCTCAGCCTGGCGACGGTCAGAAGACTGCTGTCAGTCTGCTGGATTCCATCGCAGCGTCCGAATCCGGCGTTCCGGCAACCGGCGCTGCGGTTTCTCTGCGGTTGCAGCAGTTTCTGGGGGCGGAAACTTCAGCCGAGGCGCTTCGGCAATGGCTGGGTGCCGTTCCTGCAGAACAGCGGGAACTGGCCTCGGCGCGTCGCTCTCTGGCACGCGATATCGGACGCATAGATCAGTTATTAAGCGATCAGGTGAATGAGATCCTGCATCATCCGACGTTTCAGGCACTGGAATCCGCGTGGCGGGGACTTCGTTACACCTGGCAGACCCGCAATGAGCTGCTGGCAGAGCGAGGGCTCGACGACAAAGCAGCGGACATAGAAATCCGCGTGCTGAACGTTTCCAAAAAGGAGCTGAAAAAGGACTTTGAGGACGCAGTGGACTTTGATCAGAATTCGCTGTTCAAGAAGGTGTATGAGGACGAATTCGGCACAGCTGGTGGCCATCCGTACGGGCTGCTGGTCGCGAATTATGAATTCACCAACCATCCGGACGACATCGATCTCTTGGCGCAGCTGAGCGGTGTCGGTGCCGCTGCGTTCGCCCCGGTGATTGCTTCTGCGACTCCGGCACTTCTGGGGCTGGACGATTTCTCAGCGTTGGAACAGCCGCTGGATCTGGAGCATATTTTTCAGCAGCCGAAGCACAGAAAATGGCGGAGTCTGAGGGACAAGCCGGATTCGCAGTTTCTGGGACTGACTCTGCCGCGGATTCTTCTGAGGGCTCCTTACAGAAATGACGGGCAGCATCGGCATGGTTTTTGTTTTCGGGAGCAGACAGAAGCTGCAGATCGCAGCCGGTACTTGTGGGGTTCAGCGGCCTGGGCGCTGGCTGCAGTGGTCATGCGGGCGTTTGCCGCCTCGGCCTGGTTTGCCGATATTCGCGGTGTCGAACGAGGTGTCGAGGGCGGAGGACTTGTCACGGGCCTGGAGACATGTTCGTACCATACTGATGCCGCCGGTGTGGCCGAGCGAAGCTCAGTCGAGGTGTCGGTCTCTGATGTGCGCGAAGCGGAGCTTTGTGACCTGGGATTTGTGCCGCTGTCGCACTGCAAGGATACGCAGTATTCGGTCTTCTATTCGAATCAGTCGGTTCACAAACCGGAGGTATTCGACAATCCGATCGCCACGGCGAACGCGCGTGTGTCCTCGATGCTGCAGTACGTGCTGTGCTGCTCAAGGATTGCTCATTACCTCAAGATCAAAGCTCGTGACAAGATCGGTTCAATCGCCAGCGCGCGGCAGATTGAGAACGAATTGGGGATGTGGCTTGTGGACTATGTGACGCCGGATGAGAAAGCGTCTCCGGCCATGAAGGCCCGCTTTCCGCTGCGGGAAGCCGAAGTCAAAGTCGATGAAGCGCCCGGAGATCCCGGCAAGTACTTTCTGACAATTCGCCTGCTGCCGCACTATCAGCTGGACCAGCTTTCATCGTGTGTAACGCTGGTAGCGCGGCGGATGGACTTTCGGGAATCGTGATTGCGTTGGTCGTTTCGTTTGTGGTGCAGGCTTCCAGCCTGCCGACCGTTTTGTTCGTGGTGCAGGCTTCCAGCCTGCCGACCGTTTCGTTTGTGGTGCAGGCTTCCAGCCTGCCGGCCATAGCCGGGACGAGTGGTTTTTGGTGAATCCGGCAGGCTGAAAACCTGCCCACTTTTTGCTCTGGAGATCCTGTGACCACTCCGATTGATATATTTCAGGCTGGAAATCTGACCGACGCGATTGCTGCGGCGACGGACGCCGTCCGGAACAAACCGAGCGACGTCAAGGCCCGCAGCCTGCTCAGCGAACTGCTGTGCTTTGCCGGAGAATTTGAACGGGCGGACAAACAGCTTGACGCCGCGCTGCAGACTGATCCGCAGACGATGACAGGTGTCTCGCTGCTGAAGCATCTGATCAGGTCTGAACTGTCGCGACGAGAAGTCTTTCGACAGGGACGGGTTCCCGATTTCCTGGCGATGCCGACTGACGCGCAGTCGAAAAGGCTGGAGGCGCTGCTTTGCCTGAGGGCCGGGCAGTACTCCGATGCGGGGCGACTGACGGAAGCCGCGGCCGCACTGGATGGCGAGCTCAGTGGTGAAGTCAACGGCACAGCGTTCCAGGATTTCCGCGACCTGGACGATCTGCTGGGGCCCACGCTTGAAGTCTACACGGCTACAGGAAAATACTACTGGATCGGGTTTGAGCAGATTGTGAGTCTGGAATTCAGTCCGGTGACACATCTCTCCGACATGCTCTGGCGGGCCGCGGCCATTGAAACTGCGGGCGACGTCTCGGGACGGGTTCATGTTCCTGCACTGTACGAAGGATCTGAAAAATCCGCAGACCAGCGGATCCGCATCGGTCGTTCAACTGAGTGGGTTCAGGCCGGACCTTCCGCTCCGACTCAGGGAGCCGGTCAGCGCGAATTCCTTGTTGGCGATGAAGTCATGTCGATCATGGAGATCAGCAAACTCGAGTTTCGCGGTCGCTGATTCGGAGCGTCAGCCATGAGCACTGGTTCATTGAAAAGTACAATCCGGCTGTCGCTGCTGGATCAGCTTCTGGATGATGAGCCAGGGCGGCAAGTGGAAGTACCACCGGACGACACCCAGAAACTGCGGATCGTGCAGGCGGCCGTGCGGCGGGATCTTCAGAATCTGCTCAACACGAGGTTTCGCTGTGTTGCCTGGCCTCCGGAACTTGGGGAACTGGACGATAGTCTGATCAATTACGGCATCCCGGATTTTACAGCATCCAGTCTGAATGCAGCCGCGGATTCTGATATTCTGATCAAGGCGGTTCGCCGAGCCATCACCGTGTTTGAGCCGCGTCTGGCGGAACTTCATATCGATCGGATGTCGAACGAGGACTATGTTGACCGGACATTCCGGTTCCGCATCGAAGCCATGCTGCTGATTGAGGACAAACGACATCGGGTGCAGTTCGACTCCGCTCTTGAATCCACGACGGGGCAGTTCGAAGTCAAATGAGGATCCAATGACAAATAACCGTCCGATAGTCCGTTCGCCCCCGAAAGCGGTGGAGAAGGTGGCCGACAGGCCGGAAGAGCCTGGCGGAGCCCGTCCGTGAGTGAATCACTTGACGCATGGTATCAGCGCGAGCTGGACTATTTCCGGAACAGCGCGGCGCAGTTCGCCGAACGTTTCCCGAAGATCGCGAACCGACTCAGTCTGAGCGCCACGGGGATCAAGGATCCTCATGTTGAACGACTGATTCAGGCGTTTGCGTATCTGAATGCGCGCACGAGGCACAAACTTGATGACAGTTTTCCCGAGCTTGTCGATGCGATGCTCGGCATTCTGTATCCGCATCTGCTGTCGCCTGTGCCGTCCATGTCTGTGATCGGACTCAAACTGAATCCGGGCCAGAAGGACCAGACGCACGGGCATCTGGTGAAGTTCGGCACTCTGATCGAAACGGAACGCATCCGGGGCTGCAACTGCCAGTTCCGCACCATATATCCGGTCACGCTGTTTCCGCTGGAGGCGCAGTCCGTCCGCCTTCTGCCGCGTCCGTTTTCCGGTCCGCCATCACCCGGCCGCAACGATGCGCAGTCAGTGCTGCGGTTCGAATTCAACACGCTCGATCCGAAAAAAACGCTGGCCGAGTATCCGATTGACCGGCTGCGCTTCTATATCAACATTGCCAATTTCGAAAAGGCGTCCCGGTTACTGGAGCTGATCCTGACTCAGACGCTTGAGGTTGTCATCGCCGGCAAAGACAGTTCTGCCGCCGCAGCCGTTCTGCCATCCACGGCAGTGACGCCGGTCGGATTCGGAATCGAAGAAGCGTTGCTGCCGCAGATGCCTCGAACTTTCCCCGGCTATCGTCTGCTGAGCGAGTACTTCGTCCTGCCCCAGAAATTCCTGTTCTTCGAAATCACGGACCTGACTCCCGCTGTACTGGCGAAGCTCGGCAACCGGCTGGAAATCTCCGTGCTGCTGCGTGAGCACGCGGCTGAGCTGGAATCGGTGGTATCGAAGGACTCGGTCCGGCTGGGCTGCACGCCGATCGTAAACCTCTTTCAGCGGACGGCTGATGCGGTTCCGCTGAGTTACCGCGCCACTGAGTACCGGGTGATTCCGGACGCCAGAGCCGAGGAGTCCATGGAGATCTACTCCGTTGATTCCGTCAGCGTCGATGATCAGGACGGCAACATCCGTGACTTCCAGCCGTTTTACTCCGTCGCGCATGCATCCAATGCGGATGATACGGGTTTCTGGCATGCGACGCGACGTCCGGGCCCGGTCGAAGGCGATGTCGGCTCTCTGCGGAATCCGACGGAGATGTACGTCTCACTCATTGATGCGCAGTTCTCACCCCTCCGTCCGGGACGAGGACTGCTTTACTCCCGACTGACGTGTTTCAACCGTGATCTGCCTGAGGAACTGACAAAGCAGCGCGATGCCGGACGGATTGAACTCGAAATCGTCGGTGGCCGCGGTCCGGTCTCCGAGATCAAGTGCCTGGTTTCACCAACGGCCACACTTCGCCGCCACATGGGACGCCGCAATCTCTGGCCGCTGGTGTCACAGCTGTCACTGAACCATCTTTCGCTGGTCAACTGCGAAGACTCAGTTCTGTCCGTGCGCGAAATGCTGGCACTCAACGATCCGCGGGAATCCGCTCAGACGAAGAATCTGATCGACGGACTGAAAAGTATTTCCAGCGAAATGAGTGTGCAGAGAGTCAACGGGGCCTTTGCCCGTGGAACGCTGATCGGCCTGATGTTTGATGAAGAGAACTTCGCCGGCGACAGTGTCTTTCTGTTTGCGACGGTACTGAGCCATTTTTTTTCAATGTATACGTCGATTAATTCGTTCACCAGAATGACCGCGACGACTCAAGGCCGAAAAGCCCGCGGTATGGAAAGCTGGAAATGGCCGGCACGGGCGGGCAACCGGAACCTGATCTGATCCAGGAACTGCTTCGGCACCCCGAACAGTTTGAATTCTTTCAGGCAGTCCGGATCATCGAACGGGCGGCGGCTGAGCAATCGCGCGGCCGGATTGTGAACCGCGTTGGCGGAACGGAAGGCCCCGCCGGCGAGTCGGTGCGGTTTCACGCGCTGGCATCGCTGACGTTTCCTGCCGGACAGATTTCGTCGATCACCGGAACCATGCCGGTCCACGCTGCGGAAGCGCATTCAGCTCCGGTGGATATGACGGTTCCGTTCATGGGACTGACCGGTCCCGAAGGTGTGCTTCCTGAACACTACACTTCACTCGTGATTGATCGCGCGCATCTGCGGCTGAAGGACTACACGCTTCGCGAGTTCTTCGATCTGTTCAATCACCGGGCGATCTCTCTGTTCTTCAGGGCCTGGGAAAAGTACCGCTTTCCGTTTGCGTACGAACGTCGCCAGCAGGAAGGCACACTGGAAGAAGATCTCTTCACCACATGCCTGTATTCCCTGGTCGGCATGGGGCCTCGCTCTCTCCGCGAACGGTTTGGATTTGATGACCAGGTGATTCTGTACTACGGAGGCCTCTTCGCCGCCCGGTTCCGGAATGCGGTTTCGCTGGAACAGATGCTGAGCGACTATTTCGGGCTGAAGGCTGAGGTGATGCAGTTTCAGGGACAATGGCTGTACCTTCCGGAAGATTCGCAGACGGCGATGCCGTCGCGCGCCCGACGCGGGGGACTGAATCTTTCTCTTGGTGACAACGCCGTCGCCGGATCACGGGTCTGGGATGTGCAGAGCCGGGTCCGGGTCCGGCTGGGGCCTTTGTCGCGGTCACAGTTTTCAGCGCTGCTGCCGGGAAGTCCGGGACTGAGGTGTATCTCGGAGATGATTCGTCTGTATATCGGCGTCAATCTGGACTTCGACGTTCAGTTGATTCTCCAACGTAAAGACGTACCCTTGTGCCGTTTGAATCCGGACGAGGGCAGCCGTCCTCAACTGGGCTGGAACACCTGGATCGGCGCAAACTCCGAGTTGACGTTGCCGGCGTGTGATGCCGTGTTTCGGTTTTGAAACAAGTCTTGTTGTCATGAGAGTGTAATTCGTTTAACGGCAAGCCGCAGGCGACGGTGAATTGGGTGGTCGGGTTGTGTGCAATCAAACGATCCGCGGAATTACAAGAAACTTCACACAGGAAATAGTTCATGGCCACTGTCAATTTGAAGTCACTGATCGGCAAACTGAACAGCACCTGTACTCGAACGCTCGAAGGAGCCGCGGGACTGTGTCTATCGCGGTCGAACTACAGTGTCGAGATTGAACACTGGCTGCTGAAGCTGCTGGAAGGATCTCAGACGGACATCCATGCGATCCTGAAGTCCTTCAGTATTGATGTGTCCCGCGTGACCGCTGATCTGATGAAAGCGATCGATCGCCTGAAAACTGGCAACTCCAGCCAGCCACTGCTCTCGCAGCATATTGTTGATCTCGTCCGAGAGGCGTGGGTGCTGGGATCGACCAAGGGCAAAACGTTACAAGGTTTTGCAAATTAAGATTTGACGGTTTCGAACCTTATTTTCTTGTAACGTCGAAACCCTTTCCATGCTTAGCTACCGTAATGATCCCATTCGACAAGAATCCCGGCGATCCGGCACTCGACGAGAGCGCGCGGAATCTGGAGGATTTTGTGCCGAAGACCTGGGTCAGCCGGTGCCGCTGCCGCCGCTGCCGCAGCCGCT
>JANNGQ010000372.1:0-2163 GCA_031403975.1 Planctomycetota bacterium | reverse complement strand
AACTGGCTGAGGCGGGAATCCGGGCGCTCAACGAAAAATACGATGGCCAATGGGTGAATGGCGAACGCGACGACATCTTTTTTCTGCTGCACCGTCCGCGTCGCTGGAATCCTCAAGAGCAAGTCTGGATGGGGTACGAACGCAAGCGAGGAAAACTCGGCGACCTCAATGCCCTGTTACGTGGCGGCTCGCGCGACGGGTTCAGTCTGATCGTCGGCGATGCATCGCTGCTGGTCGGCACGAAATATGTCATCACGCTTGATACTGACACGCTGCTCCCGCGGGATGCCGCACACCAGCTTGTGGGGACACTGGCGCATGTGCTCAATCATGCCCGAATCGACGAACGACGAATGATCGTCACTGAGGGCTATGGAATTCTGCAGCCGGGCGTTGCGATCAGCATGGAAGAGGGTGGCCAGTCGTGGTTTGTGCGGCTCTGCGCCGGCGAGCCCGGCGTTGACCCGTACACGCGTGCGATCTCCGATGTCTATCAGGATGTGTTTCACGAGGGGTCTTTCATCGGTAAAGGGATTTATGACGTCGACGCCTTCTCCCAAACACTGGAGCGACGATTCCCGGAGAATCTGATCCTCAGTCACGATCTGCTCGAAGGCTGTCACGCCCGTTCAGGTCTGGTCAGCGACGTCTGTGTTTACGAAAGTTACCCCTCGCGCTACAGCACAGATGTCGGTCGGCGGCATCGCTGGATTCGGGGAGACTGGCAGATTGCGCGCTGGCTTCTGCCGCTCAGCACAGGACCGGATGGCCAGGCGGCACGCAATGAGACCAGCCTGCTCTCCCGCTGGAAGATGTTCGACAACCTGCGGCGCAGCATCGTTCCCGGTGCGCTGACTATGTTACTGCTGCTGGGTTGGCTGTTTCTGCCGCCGGCGTGGCTGTGGACGGCTGTCGTCACGGGAATTGTGATGATCCCGGCAGTATGCATGTCGCTCGTGGCAATGTTCCGCAAGGCGGTTGAGTTGCCGCTGATCCCGCATGTGCGGCACTTCGCTAAGTCCATTTGTGTGAGTCTGGCGCGGGCGATGCTGACGATTGCGTTTCTTCCCTACGAAGCGTTCTTCAACCTTGACGCCATCGTGCGGACTGGCATACGGATGCTTATTACGCGCAGGCGGATGCTGGAATGGAAAAACTCCGGCAACGCCAAACGTGACGAAAGAGGAGACCTCGGCGGATGCTGCCGCACGATGTGGATCGCACCGGTACTGGCGACACTCATGGCGGTTGTGTTGAGGCTGTGGCGACCGGATGCCCTGGGGGGCGCAGCGCCGCTGCTGGTGCTGTGGCTGCTGGCTCCTTTGATCGCATGGAAGATCAGCCAGCCGGTGCTTCGCCGAGAAGCAAAGCTGACACCGCATCAGACACTGTTTCTGCATACGGTCGCACGCCGGACGTGGCGCTTCTTCGAGAAGTTTGTCGGCCCCGAAGACCATTGGCTTCCGCCGGATAACTTTCAGGAATATCCCGCGACCGCGATTGCTCATCGCACGTCACCAACAAACATCGGCGTGTCGCTGCTGTCCAGTCTTGCGGCGTATGACTTCGGCTACATTTCAGCCGGCCGAGTGTTCGAGCGGACGACAAACACGCTGCGTTCGATGGATCTGCTGGAACGGTATCATGGTCATTTTCTGAATTGGTATGACACCCGGACGCTGCAACCGCTCCTGCCCAAATATGTCTCCTCGGTCGACAGCGGTAACCTCGCCGGTCATCTGCTGACATTGCGTCGCGGATTGCTGGAACTGAGCGACCAGTCGATCGTTTCCTCACGGCTGTGGAACTCACTGGCAGTGACGCGGCAGGCACTGGAAGTTCAGGTCCGGGGGCTGACGCCGCCCGGCTCGCCGGGTCATGCCGATAAGGTGCTGGTGCTGCTGCGAAGGGCCTCGCCCTCGACGCTCTCCGAGTCGCGCGAGCTGCTTCAGGAGCTGCTGACGGCGACCGCCGACGTGGCTGCCGGTCCGCCGGACTCGACTTCAGGAGATCTCATCGAATTGACGGGCGAACTCGAACGCCAGTGTCGTGACCATCTGGACGACGTATCCCTGGCGCGTCGGCAGGATGAAGATGCGTCGCTGGACGAGCGTGACCGGCGGGGTCTCGGGGACCGTCGCGCGGAAGATCCAGTCGGCGATC
>JANNGQ010000371.1:0-9296 GCA_031403975.1 Planctomycetota bacterium | reverse complement strand
ACTGAATCAGACGCGATCCACTCTCGGGCTGGAGTATCCGTTCGCCGCCGAATGCCGTTTCATTGAATCGTCTCTCAGGCAACTGCGTCTGGATGCAGGTTCCGGAGCATCGGCAACGGGGAATTCAGGTGCCATTGTGCGTGTCACGGATGAGTTTGAACGCCTTCACGCAGGCGTCAGTGAAAGCCGCCAACAGAGTGTCTTTCTGAATCCGGATGCTGTTCGGGACTCTCTGCTTGCCGCGGCTGGTGCCGTGCCGGGGACCCTTGCCTATCAACAGACGATCGAGTCGGCGTTCCACAGATTTCGCGACTACAAAGTTTCGCTCCTTGGCGGTCCGTGGAAGCTTCCGCTGAAGGAACTTGCCAATCCCACGACAGAGGATCTTAGAACCATCACCGGGCAGCTGTTTGCCATCACGCCTGGATGGATCGCGACATTCGGCGGTGCAACAGGCGTCTTGCTGACTCGAACAGTGTTCGGGTTACTGATTTTTGTCGTGGCCGTGTTTTTCTGGTTTGCAGACGGGCCTCACATCATCCGGACGATGATGTTCCTGTCACCCCTGGAAGATCGCTATGAAGAACAGCTCATGGCAGAATTCGAAATCCTCGTCCGAGCCGTCGTTGCCGGGAGTATTGCCTCGGCGATTTCTCAGGCATTGTTGTCCGGGCTTGGATTCTGGATGTTTGGAATACAGTCGGTGTTCCTGCTGATGGCATTGACGGTTCTGACGGCGATGGTTCCGTTCGTCGGTGCATCTCTGGTGTGGATCCCGGTCAGTGCCTGGCTGGCGTTCGGCGAAGGTCGCACTATTGCAGGACTCCTGATGGCCCTGTACGGAGCAGGAGTTGTCTCAACTGTGGACAATCTGATTCGGCCCTGGATTCTGCTCGAACGAACTGCTCTGCATCCTCTGGCAGCCTTGCTCGGAGTTCTCGGAGGAATGCAGGCACTGGGGCCGACAGGCGTCTTCGTCGGCCCCATCGTCGTGGCCTTTCTGCAGACGCTGCTGACCCTCGTCCACCGTGAATTCACGGATAAGAAAGTTGTCGAGCTGAAGGGACTGAGTGATCCGGCAGTCGTTGCTGTGCGGAGTGAAGTGCCTGGCGGGTGAACCGTGAAGGACCGTGGAATTGCTTCATTCAGGGTGGCCGGCCATTATCGATGAAGTGCGGGTCTGGCCGATTTCGAAGCCGGTATCGATCAGCAGCCTTCCTCGGTCTGTTTCGACAATGAGCGACTGTCAGCGCCAGAACGGCAAAGCCCGCACCAGGCAGGAGTGCGGCTGTTGGCCCCCAGCGATCCCAAAGGAGTCCCGCGAGCAAACTTGCCGCCAGCGTGGTCAGACCGGTCAGGCCGTAAAACAGACCAATCGCAGCTCCGCGAGACACTTGAGGAGCGTGGTCGGCAATCAGAGATTTTCCTACACCGTCGGTCAACGCCATGGTGACTCCGTACAGAGCCATCAGTGGCCACACAGCCCAGGCTTGTGAAGCTGGCAGAATGGCAAATCCTGCGTAGACGCCTGCGTAGATCGCCCAGCCTGATGTGATGATCCGCCATCGGCCGATCCTGTCACTTAACACACCGATTGGAAACGACAGGAGCGAGTAGGTGACATTGCAGAGCGCATAGGCCAGAACAACGGACCAGGGTGAGTAACCCAGATCCTGAGCACGGAGCAGGAGAAAAGTGTCACTGCTGTTCGCAAACGAGAACAGAACCAGCACGCCAAGATCGCACCAGTAGGAACACGGCAGATTGAAGCACTCTGCTCCGGCCGGCGATATTCCTGAATTCTCAACACTTGCTGCGGCTGATTCGCGAATCGCGGTCAACGTCCGTGCCGGCCCTGGATCCGGCTCTTTCACAAAGAATGTAAGAATCAGAGATCCAAGCCCCAGGACCGCTCCGATGCCCAGGATCAGCCGATAAATCCACGCCGGAGTCTCGGTGACATCCGCAGGCTTGCCAGCCGTCTGATGCAGACTCGCCGTGAGCCACCACAGGAGAAGAGCCGAAAGCAAAACACCAACCATCGCTCCGGTCGTGTCGAACGCTCTGTGCAGTCCAAAAGCTCGACCTCGCGAGTCCGGAGTGACGGCGTCGGCGATCAATGCATCCCGTGGCGAGCCTCGCAGACCCTTGCCGAGCCGGTCAAGAATACGTCCGCTGAAAGCCGCCGGCCAACCAGCTGCCAGCGCGATAATCGACTTGCCGATAACAGGCAGGCCGTATCCCCATCGTATCCACACGACTCGCCCGCCTCCGACTCCTTTTCGATCGCTCATAATCCCTGCATACGCCGACATCAGGGCCACAACCAAAGCTGCGCCACCCTCCATGGCGCCCAGCTGGCCTTTCGATGCTCCCAGCGTGTTCACGACAAACAGTGGCAGCAGCGGATAAACCATTTCGCCTGACACATCAGCCAGGAATGAGACGATTCCCAGCACCCAGACGGATCGAGGCAACCCCAGGCAGGTGGAGCTCGTCGATGAATCCGGTACATAAGGCATCGCTTAAGTCCCGGAAACGGAATCGCATCGCGCGTCATTCATCAAGCGATACGCTGACGAATCGTGTTCCCTGCGAGGTCTTGACGTATAACAGAATGCGCTTCAGGCCCCGGGCTTCGTCGATGGCCTGCTTCATCTCCGGGACCGAATTCACATCGGATGCTGAATGGCTTTCAGCAGCAGCGAACAGTTGGCAATGATGGCGTGATGATGGCGGCGAATTCGTTCATGCGCATTCCGCTGATTCGTCTGTTCCCGTTTCTCATCTTCGTGTCGGACGGCCATGGTCGGCAATTCCTCTCCCGTCTCACCCGATTCATACGTCGCAATCGCGTATTCATGCGCGTTCGCTGCCTGTTCCCGCTTCATGATCGATGCCGCATGCGATGACAATGCGTCACGATGAGTCTTGAGAGCCTTCTCCAGTTCCTTCAGCTGCGATTCCGCCTGGATCAATTCATTCTTCCAAAGCTCAAGATCATCGTGCCACTGGAGCGCCTCGGCCTTCCAGATCATGTGTTCACGGTGCATATCAAAGTGCAGTGATATGGTCATGACGGATCCCTGACTGCAAAAAGAGTTGACTTCGGCACTGGACTCAATAACTTCGAATTACTGATCAATGACATGGTGATGCCGGCCAGCCGGCCGCACGGTGCTGGCCTGCGGGCCTTTGTTGCCGGACTCTTCAACGAACGAAACTTCGGTCTCGAGATCCAGTTCGTCGAAGCGACTGTCCAGGACAGAATTCCGATGAAAATAGATGCGTCTGCCATCCTGCGTCTTTATGAATCCGTAGTCCTCCAGAGGAAAAAGTTCCGAGACCTTTCCATGCGGCAGGCCGGCATGAGCCTTCACGTCACCTCGCGTCTCGCGAACATAATCCTCCAGCTTGCGCCGCATCGCCTTGAACGCATCGCGCACGGCGAGATGTGCGTCCGGTGAACACTGTCGCTGTGCACGCACGCCGGAGACGCACACTCGCGCGACGACCGCGACGTTACCTCGTGCGAACATTCCTTCAGCAATTGCAGGAGATGCGATGGCGTTGAGCTCATGACAGAGTTCGTTGAAAGAGTGATTAGTGAACAGTCCGCAGCGTGCAATGCAAAACGCGAACCGAAGTGAGTCATTTTCGCCGCTGGTCATCGGCCCGACCCATGCGTTCGAGAGTCGCTCCGTTCCTGATGAGAATTCCACGCCGGCTGGCCGCACCCGTGCCCACCATGACGGCCATCGGTGTCGCCAGACCCAGTGCGCACCGGAAGGCAGTGAACAGCGCTCGCTCAAGGGCGCATGGCCTGCGGAGCGATTGGCAGGCCGAGGAAGTTCGGGATGACCAGGCCGGGGATCGGACCGCCGGGGCTGGGGTTAAAGGTGCTCAGGAATTGCCGCATGGATTCGTCAAGCTGCGGTCGGGTGCCGACGTGTGCCTGAGGCCGGTCGGTCGTGCCGCGCACCTGCACATTGACCCATTGTGTAAAACTGGACATCACCAGACTGCTGATTACATTCTGCGGGGTCCGGGGCCGGGCAGGCCGTGAGAAGAAATCGAGCACCACACTGCCTCCGAAACCGACGGTTCCGCGGCCTCGCAAAGCCAGTGCGTCACCGGCCAGATCGATCTTGTCGAACACAAACGCCTCGTCGCGAACTTCGAACGACATCAGAGCATAGTCGAAGGCTGTATGGTTCGGCACAGTGAAGTTCAGCCGCGAAAGGGCTGAGAACATCGCCAGAACTACGGGCATTTCAAACAGCGCGGCCGGACTGATGACCATCTGGCCTTTACCCTTCAGTGCGGCTGCGGAATCTCCGTCGCCGTGGGCCAGTATCCAGGAGTTGACAACGCCCTTCAGATTCGGCTGATCCGGCATGTGCCTGGCGGCGTACCGCTCCAGCAGAGCGTTTCTGAGTTCGCCGAAAAAGATATAGTTGCTGCCGGCGGTCAGTTCGATGAATCCGTCCATTTCCAGAATCCCGCCGTAGGCCTGAGCCTGAATCCGGCTCTCGGGGGCAGCATCAGCCGGCCTCACCTTTCCCAGCACGACGTCTCGGCTGCCAAGCACCAGCTCCTTGTCGGTCATTGAATAGGGCCCGTTGATTCCCGCGACTGTCATGTCAAGCACTTCAGCCTGATCAAGCCGGATGTCTCCCTGATTCTGCAGCCGGAATCCGTCCCAGTCACCGACCGCTTTCACCAGGCCAGAGACTTTTTTCAGATCAAGTCCCGCGGCGATCTCACAGTTCTTCAGCCGCAGGTTCATGTTCCATGCAGCCGTTGTCGGCGCTTCGCCGCCGGTGAATCCCCGAAAGTCCAGTTCCGATCCTTCGACGGAAACACGGCCCTCGTGCGAGAGCCGCGAAAGCGTGTCTCGCCAGCTGCCCGGCAATGCGGCGCGCAGCTGATCATCGGGCCTGAGATCCGTGGCGTTGAGATCGTTGAGATGCAGCTGCCACGCACCGTCCGGTCCGACTTCTGCCCAACAGTCTTTGGCAGTGATAGGCGAGCCGTCATGTTCTGCATCCAGCGAGTGAATTTCGCAGTGCTGCATCCCGGCGTAACGGGGATCGTTCGGATCGTATCCGAGCTTTGCCGACTTGATGTTCATCCGGTACGGGAACACGTTCGGGTAAACCGTCGCATTGAAAATGCTGACGTCCGGGAGTTCCACAACGGCTTTCTGCCCTGGTGCGGCCGTCCAGGTGATCTTCGTTGTCAGATTCACAGACCCTTCCGGGTTCAGCATCGTCCACAGGGCTCTCGGTGACGCTGGCAGAGCGTTGAAGAGATCCGGATCGAGCTTCCCGTTCTCCGCGGTGATTCTCAGATCCAGTACTCCGGGAGCCGGAAGGCCGCGGAAATTGCCGCTTGCTCGTAACTCACCAGGACCGTGCCAGCCGTGCAGATCCTTGAACTCCCAATGCTTCTCCTTAGAAACGAATTCAATTCTCCCCGACAGTCGTTCGATGTCATATGGAAAACTCCGGAACTGCATCTTCGCATCGTGGACGTCCGCTTTGATGACGATGTCCGTGGGCTGATCAAGTCCGGCAGCGCGGTAGCAGGCAATGTCCGCGGTCGAGAGTCCGCTGATGTTCAGCGATTCGATCACCTTGCGGCCCTGTTCGTCCAGCGCATCCCGGAATCGGCTGTCGATCGGCAGGTCTGCCACTTTTACGTCGAACCGCAATTCGATTTCGGGGCCGGGATTGCAGATCCATCCGGCCGCTGACACGGGCCTCGTTCCGATCATGCCGTTCGCCGTCACGTCAAAGATCACATCGGTCATTGACTGTGCCGAATCGGAAATCTCACGCTGCTTCAGCTTCGCGGAAACGCCGGTGACCGGATAGCGAAACTTGTGGAACAGCACCGAAGCGTTGTCTGACGCTCCTTCCACTGACACCGGCAGCCATTTGCCGGATGCAAACCGCCGCAGCTTGACATCCCCTGTGATCGTACCATTCGGCTGAAACTGATCGAAAAACTTCTGAGTCTTCAACGGCACCAGAGGTTTCAGATCCTGCGTCACGGGAAACTTCTCAAGATGAAACGATGCTGTCGGCGGCGGTGCGTTTTCACCGAGCTGCAGATTCAGTTCGCCGGTCACTGCCGCGTTGCCGTCGCGGGCGTTGAGCAGCTGGAAAATCACGTTTTGGTTATCCCAGAAGAATTTTGCCCGCACATCCGTCAGTCGGATCGGAACCACGGGAGAACTCAATTGCCCCTCGCGGATATCGACTTTCAGCCGCAGTTCCGGAACCGTCGCGTCCGCTCGTTTCTCGACATGGAAATCGACATCCAGAATTCCCAGGAACTTGGGTGAGGCCCCGCCGGATCCGATGACGAGAGCGGCCGACAATGGATCGGCGGAAGCCGTTTTTATCTCAGCGGGTGCCGGCAGCACTCGGGTCATTGCGGAATCAAACTGACTGAGACGGTCAGCAAGCTGAGGGCTCGTCGCTTTCGCAAGTTCCAGCAGACTCTGATCCGCTGTGACTCCGGTCAGTCGGCCACCGAGTTTCCAGCAATGTGCTTTCAGATCGCAGTCCCCGCTGAGCGCAAGATCTCCCGCCCCGGGCAGCGTCACAGTACCAGTGAAGTCATAAGCCTCGCCGGATTTCGGGACTGCTTGAAACAAGGACGTGCTGAGCAGCAGATTTGCCGGAGGAATGCCCTCGCCGTGTTCGAGCAGCACCTGAGCCCGCACATTCTCCAGTGTCACTGACGGCGGTATCAGTGGGTCGTCGTTCAGTCTCTGAAATCTGTAGTCCTGCCAGTTCCAGCGTCCATCCTGATTTCGCTTCAGCAGGATGTCAGCGCCCGAAACTCGCACCGTCCGAATCAGCACTCGCTGATTCTCTATCAGCTGAGCCTCATCGATCGTCGCCTGCAATTCCTCCGCGCGAAGAATCGGGCGATTGGTTTTCAGATCACGGATTTCGACGCCCGTCAGTTTGAGCGATGACGTGCTGAGGAACCGAATCGAATCAAAATGCAGTTCCAGATCCGGAGCCACCCGGTCAAACGTCTGCAGCACTTTCTGACGGATCATGCCGTCGCTGTTCTGCCAAAGCCAGATGCCTCCCGCGCCAACTGCGATCGCTATCGCCAGCACGAAAAACAGCATCCATTTGAGAACAGACAAAACCTTCATGCATCCCTGCCAGCCGCAGCGTCCCTGCTGCGAAAGGGCTGTGTTTTTCCCGCGAATACTTCGCACTGCACAGTAATGGTATCAGGACCCGTCCGTCCAGTTACATCATGCGGTTGCGCTGGCAACGTTTCTTTGCCAGACAGCCGAGTCGGCGACTCCAGCTCGACACCTTGTGAGCTCCGTTTTACTTTCCGTCTTGCGTTAATGACTTCAATATCTTCTTTGCCAGCAACTCATTCAGATCGCGATGTCGGGGTACGGGCTCAGATTTTCCACTGGTGGGGTTATGATAAATGTCGTGTTTGGCTCCGTTGCGTAGAAGGACACCACCAGCACGTTCGATTTCTGCGACCAGATCACGGCGTTTCATGCGACTTCTAACTCTTCAGTTTTCCTGATGCCCGGGATGTCTTCTGAGCCGAACATTTCGTACAGGTCGCGCAGGTGGTCCTTGAGATCATCTAAGTTATCACCCTGCGTCCAGTGATCGGGGTGAGAATTCAAATAGCCTAGATACCTGCCGTCTGGTTCCTTCCAGTATGTAATCCTGGTTGTCATGTGTTCTGAACCTTTGTTTTTTTATCCTCAAACTACGAACCAATGGTTTTGAGCTGATCAATGGTTGAACTCAGCAAACGGTCCTGGAACGCCATCCGACGTGCTGCAAAACCGTCGTAAGTCCTTTGGCGGCAATGATTGACAGCGGAAATTCGACGGGCAGACGATACCGGATTGACCCTACAAACACCATATGAACCAGCAAGAACTGCAGGAAGGGCCCGGCCAGCAGAAGCAGAATGGCGGGCTGTTTCCGCAAGTTGATTGCTCCCACGATGATCAACCCGACGAAGACGGCATACCAAACAAGGCAGAACAGGGAAAACGGGCCTCCTGAGAAGCCTGGGGCGTTCAGGGTCGGGCTGAGGTAGCGACCTGCTTTCAAAAATGCCAGCTCGATCGTGCGGCCAGGGTTGGCGATCGCAAAGTCAACAGCACGCTGTTTGTAATGAGCATTCGCCTCGAATTCGGACAATGTGGAGAACACTGTTTCCCTGTCGACAAAAGACATCTCGCTCGCCCCATTTGCTCCGGGATGCAGGCCGTCATAAAGACTTGGCCCTGACCAGAGCGATGTGAAGACCCAGTGGCCGGTGACGTTGTGGTTCCGCCAGGCCCACGGCAGCAGTGCAAGGAAACATCCGACGACGATCAAGCCAGTGAACACCACTCGTCGAGCGATGGTCTGTTGACCAAATGCGAGGAGGATCAGTGAACTGAAACCGCACCACAGAATCCAACCGGGGCGAACGAGGACCGTGAGCCCGGTGAGCAGCCCGCTGACCCAGGCGAGCATCCCGCCAGACGACGGGCTGTCATTCTCTCGAAACTCCGTCAGCGACAGGGCGCTAGCCCTCGGTGATTTCTGCAATTCTTCAGCCTGACACCGGCGGCTGGCGCCTTGCCGCTCACGAAGCAATGGCACGAGCGCAATGAGGCACAGCAGCAGCCAGAACGTGAACCAGGTCTCAGATAAAATCTGCACATTACTTCCGAGCTGCAGCGGTGACACGGCAACCAGCAGCATCGACAACAGAGCCGTGCTTTCATCGGCGACTCGCCGCGCCAGCATCCAGGTGAGCCAGCTACATCCGCAGCCGACGAAGGCCATCACGATTGTTGCTGCGAAAATACTGTCGCCAAAAATCCGGATGCTTGCGGCCAGCAGCAGAGGAAGGCCGGGTGTCCGATGCACTCGTCGCGGCGGCTCAAAGATCGCGTATTCTTCACCGGCAGCGATCTTCTGTCCGAGTTCCCAATACCCGTAAGCATCACCTTCGATCAGAAACTGCCGGCCTTCTGCCTGAACGTGCCTGTCAATGGCGACCGCCGCGGCGATGCGCAGAATCAGAGCTATGCTCAGGATGCACCAGAAACAGAGTTGATTGCGGTGGAGTGTGGTCATGTTGGTTATGGATGTAATTCGATAGTTTAACGGCAAGCCGCAGGCGACAGCGGTTTCGTGATGCGCTCACACCGTCGCCTGCGGCTTGCCGTTAAACGATGGAATTCATGATACGCCGGAAGAACCATCCGTGCTGGTTCGCTCCGGACG
>JANNGQ010000370.1:0-5444 GCA_031403975.1 Planctomycetota bacterium | reverse complement strand
ATGTCGACAACGTTCAGAGCCTCGGCAAGCTGCTGCTGCTGGCCCGGCGATTGTGCGAATCCGGATGCGGTTTTGTGACCGTGACGACGAACTTCGTCTGGGATATGCATTCCGATGTGAACAACGCCGGAGTGGAAGAGGGCATGCGATACATGGGCATGCCGCTGGACTACGCCTTGTCGGCCTTTGTCGAGGATTTGTACCAACGCGGCCTGGACAAGAAGATCATGCTTGTCGCCTGTGGCGAAATGGGCCGTACCCCGCAAATCAACTCCAACGGCGGCCGCGATCACTGGGGATCTCTGGCCCCGCTGCTGATCACAGGAGGCGGACTCAATATGGGACAGGTGATCGGCCAGTCAACGCGAAACGCCGGCGAACCCGCCGAAAGTCCGCAGCGCATCCCGAATCTTGTGTCGACAATCCTTCATTCGGTTTTTGACATCGGACAACTGCGGCTGGTGCCTGGGCTTCCCCACGAACTGACTCAGCAACTGGGGGCCGCCGAACCGATCCCCGGACTGATTCCGGGAACGTAGCCGTCACGCTCCGCGTGACGAGCCTCGATCTCGGGCATTGAAAAGCGACGGTCTCTCCGCCGACCACGATTCAGACCAAGGCTCATCACGCGGAGCGTGATGGCTACTTTGGTCCGCCAGTGACCTTCCAAACTTCAAGTGCTGTCACCAATCCAGCTGATTCCACTGCGACAGCACGAGATCCACTGTTTCCGTGTCGGCTGAGTCGTCAATCTTGCTGACGCCTTCGCGGTTCCGGGACGGAGGCATGACCATCCGAGTTCCGGGCGCCGTCAGGCGAACCTGCTGAATTACAATTGGTGTGGAACTTGCGATCACCGGTCCGGCAAGTTCCGCACAGAACGCCGAAGCAGAATCGATTTCGGCAGTCGACGGTTGCACTCGGCGATCCGACCGCTGATCAATCGCTGTCATCCGTTCCGGAACTGAATCAAGTTCGCCGACATTCAGCACGGCCAGCACGTTCGACGTCAGATCATCGACTGATGCGTCGACGATGGAGAAATCAGCTGGCAGACTCCACGCACTCAATTGGCCGGTTGAGCTGACGGCTCGCACCCAGACGCGGTAGCTGCCAACGGCGAGAGCACTGGTCGGTGTCCAGCTGTTGCCGAGAATGTTGTTGACTTGAATCACTGGAGCAGAAACGTCTGTCCTGACGATATACAGCGAATATGTGAACGCATCATCGACGGCATCCCAGCGGAATGTGGGCTGACTGTTCATGGTAGCGCCCAATGGGCTGATCAGCTGAGTCCGGCCTCCGATGTAGACGTTACTACCGACGCTCCAGAGGCCGACGACGTCGTTTTCACCGTTCGCCTGAACGTTCCATCGATGCAGCCCGACGGCCAGATTTGTCGTCGGAGTGAATTCGGTGCCACGAATGCCGCCCTGATCGACTACAAGCTGTCGCGTCACTGTATCGAAAATGCGAATCCGGTACGCACGGCCTCCCTGAACCGGAGTCCAGCGGAATGTCGGAGTTGTGTCAAAGATCGCAGCACCCGGACCGAACGGAGTCGGAGCCACAGCAATGTAGAACTGACCAGGATTTGACCACGCCGAGTAATTGCCGTTTGTACTGAGAGCTCTGACCCAGACCCGATACAGTCCCAGCGGCAGATCCACCGGCAGACTGTAGGAAGTTGACGTCAGCCCGGACTGCAGGATCAGGCCAAACGGTGCGGTGAAACGACTGTCGATCTGAATCTGATAACTGGCCGCATTGTAGACCGGGCTCCAGCTGATCGACGGGCGATATGTGTCCTGGAACAGAGCGAGAGACTGAACAACTGGCGGAGTTCTGACATCAAACGTTCGCGGAAAGCTCCACGGTGTCGTGACACCGGTCGACAGATTCGCCCGGACCCAGACACGGTGACGGGCCACGTCGAGAGGAATTGGCGATGTGTACGAAGTCCCTGTAACGGTTGTCAGAATCACAGGCCCGGATGTGATCAAAAAATTGCCGACCCAGATTTCGTAGGAGACGGCTCCAGGCACGGCGGTCCAGGTAAAGGTCGGAAAGGAAGTTCTGGTATCGATGGCAGGTCCGGTGACCAACGGAGGATCCGGCTCGTTGTCAGCGGTCGTCACAGAAACCACGGACGGAGTGAGGAGATCAAATGCGTCAAACGAATTTGCCGGATCCACGGCAATCGTCAGCAGCGACACCTGCGACTTGTCGAACAACAGGTCGTCCACTCCTGTAATTGTCACAGCCTGAGATACGTTCCAGTTTGCCGGCGTAAACGTCAGCGTCGCCGGGCTCACAGTGGCCTCCGTCGAATCTGAACCCACGACGTTGAAGACGACGTTTCCGACCGGCTGAGCCGTCAGCCGCACGAGAACGGTATCCGTCGATCCGTCTTCATTGACCTGAGTCAACCCCAACGTTTCATTGATAATAATCCCTGGTATTTCATTGTCCGTTGTGACGACATTGACCACGACATCCGGCATCGCATCGAACGTATTATGTGTGGAAGCCGTCACGATCGAGAACCGAACATGACTGGTGACACTGCCGTCGACAAGAAGATCATCCACGGCAGTCAGTAACACTGTCTGCGGTATGTCCCAGTTTGAATTCGTGAACGTCAGCAGAACGGGAAAACGAGTCGCTTCACCCGGGTCATCGGTAGTCACATTGAGAACGACGTTGCCGACCGGACGATCGATCAGGCGGACCGTCACAGAATCCGTGCCGGAGGGCTCGGAGATCATCGTTGCCCCGGCCGATTCAGCAATGATCAAACCGGCGACTTCGTTATCCAGGTTCGTCGCTGAGAACACCACGTTCGGGGCCGCACGATAAAACACGTCAGACGTTACATCCACGATCGATGCCACGACGTTGAAGGTCTTCACTCCATCCACGAGCACGTCATCCTGGCCTGAGACTGTCACGCTCTGCGGAATGTTCCAGCTGACAGATGTAAAGATCAGTGTCGTCACGTCCAAACTCGCTTCGGTCGGGTTGGACACTGAAAGGCTGACGGTGACATTGGCATCCGGCTGCTGCGTCAGTGCGATCGTGAACGTGTCTGATGCACCCGTTTCGCCGGTTATCGTTGATCCGCCCGACTGTGCGGCCACCATCAACGCCGTTTCGTTGTCCCGAACCTCCAGTGCCAGACTTCCTGAAACGTACCCGAACGCACCGGCGGAGAATGTGACGTTGACACTTCCGTCCAGCAGTACGTCGTCCACAGCATTAATCAGGAAATTTGCCGAGCTCATTCCGCCAGGGATGATCACAGTCAGCGGCACGGTTGCCTCAGACGTGTCCAGTGACGTCAGTGTGACGGTCAGCGAAGCGCCGATGTCTGTGTTACCCCGGGTCACCGTGCCAATCGCGGCACCGGGGCCCGCATTCTCAGAGATCCTTGATACGCCGAAAGTGCCCGACAGTGTTTCATAGTCTGTCACAGTGAGCGATGTGCCTCCTGACGACGCCCCGGGAAATGTTGCGTTCACGATAACGGCCTGAGCACCGTCGAGCAGCGTGTCGTCGACGGCCGTCACGAGGAAAGTCGCAGAGGTCAATCCAGCCGGGATCGTCACGGTCGCTGGGACTGTCGCTTCGCTTGTATCCAGACTCGCCAGTTGAACGATCATCGCGGATGAGATGTCGGCGCTCGTGCGAGTTACCGTTCCCGTGAGTGTTCCGCCATTCTCCGACATCGAGGGAAGGTCCATCGAAACATCCAGTTGAGCCGGAGGATGTATTGTCACCTGATAATCTTCCACCTCTCCGTTCCAGGCATCGCCACGGGAATTTGCGATACGGGGATCTGTGGTCACAGACACGCGAATCCAGGAAGTCACAGCAGTGGTCGTGATATTCGGTTGCACAAAGAACGACAACGTTGAGTTGCCCGCAGGGATCGACATGGCATCAATGACTGTTCCGCCACCATCGTCCCAGGCACCGTTGAGGTTTGTATCCATCAGCACACTGATGAAGGCCGGTTCGGACACATTCACCTGAATTGAGGCGTTCTGACCGGATACGATCGGCGTGAGGAATATGACGCCGTCTTCATCGTCGGTGATATTGTTGGAATCATCTCCGGAAGCATCCGATGTCGGAGTGCCATCCGCTTCAAAATCTCGGCGTGTGCCGAGGGTCACTCCACGAGCCGCATGTCGGCCGACATACGGTGCCGAACTGAGTATCCCGAAGGAGGCCGGTGCATCGCCGTAGTCGAAGTCCAGCAAAGTCTCCATGATCAACTCGTCCACGTCGTTCAATAACCACGACCCGCGGCCCATTGCTCCCACGATCATCACGTCATCGGAGACGTCATACTCCATGTCATAGACCAGGGCATTCGGCAGATTTTTCCCGAGTCGAACCCATTCGCCTGGCGGGCCATACGTAGTGACTGGAGAGAAGAACACGCCTGCGTTCGTACCCACGACGAGTGCGTCGAACAATTCCGTGACGACATAGACCAGCGTCCGGAGATCGGATGCCATCGACATCAGATTCCCCGTAACGTCTGTCCAGACGCTGCCAGCGTCGCCTGTCATGGAAACCTGATTGCTGTCGATAACGAACGCGTTCATCCAGTTTCCGGGGTCGGTTGCCAGATCGCGGACCGTGGAATCTGTTGTGGGCGCACTGACGGTATTCAGACTGCCGCCGGAAACGGATCGCAGTAACACGTTGTTCCCGGATCCGACCCACAAGACGTCATGGTTCGTAAGCCCGGCGAAATAGCCGCTTGCCACGATTGCACTTTGATCACGGCCATCATTGACCACGCCGGAAGGGCCATCAGCAGACAACTGACGGATCGTATTGCCGCCATCGGATGATTCATAGACTCCGTTCGTGCCTTGAAAAATCAGCGATCCATTGGTCGGGTTTGCCGCGATCGGTGTCCGAAACGCCGGTGACAGTGCACCGCCGGCCGTTACCGTCAGACTCGGGAACGCTGAAGATGTCTGGTTTCCGGAAGCGTCATAACCGATCCGACGAAATCCCCCCAGATTCTGGACGCTCGAATATCGCGTTGAAGTATTGAAGCCATCCACGACAAGGACATCACCGCCATCAGCCGTCGAAACACTGGTCCAGACCGAGGAACCCGGCGTCGACTGCTGTGTCGTGCCTGTGTCCTGATTGCCTGAAATCGCCATGTTGGAGGCAGAATCCCACGCGACGTCGTGGGATTCAGTTATTTGCAGATCGCCGATGATGCCAAACCAATCGCCCGTGTCTGAGCGCGGTGAAGTTCGCCGATAGATCCCGCCGTCATCTGTTTCAATGAGGTCGCCCGCAGCATCAAACACCATCTCGCGCGAATTCGCGTGCGGTGCACTACTGCTGAACGTACCGCCGCCGGCAGGCCCCAATGCACTGCTGTGAGTCAGATGAACCCATTGGCTGCC
>JANNGQ010000369.1:0-6418 GCA_031403975.1 Planctomycetota bacterium | reverse complement strand
CCAATCGACGACCGCAACGGCAAAGAACTGATCTGCGCCTCTTTGGCGGTGGAGCCCTTGATTTTCGTACCGTGAACACCGAGAACTGCCTGCGTGGCGATGACTCCATAGTTGTGCCGACGCTTGTTCCGTCTT
Source organism: Planctomycetota bacterium (assembly GCA_031403975.1). Lineage (GTDB taxonomy): Bacteria > Planctomycetota > Planctomycetia > Planctomycetales > Planctomycetaceae > SXXK01. The sequence goes on along the minus strand of JANNGQ010000369.1, from coordinate 6,283 downwards.
CTGCGGGTCTGTTTCATGTTCTTTTACGGTCGGGTCTTCCTTACGTTCTTCCGGAATTCGCTGATCCGTGAGATGATGTTTCCGGCGAACTTCATGATTCAGGTGGTGACACGTCTGTTCTGGTTCTTTGCCCGTGTGGCACTGTTCGGGATGATCTACAGCGAAGTCGACCGCATTCAGGAATGGTCAAAACACGAGTACTTTGCATTTATGGCAACAGGGATGCTGATCAATGCCATCGTTGAAGCTTTCTTCATGCCGAACTGTGCTGCGTTGTGCGAGAACATACGGACCGGAAGGCTGGATTTTGCACTGACAAAACCAGTCGATTCGCAGTTTCTGGTCTCGATGGAGAAAATCAATCTGGCGATGGTCAGTCAGCTGATGCTTGCAGCGGCCCTGCTGGTGTATTCGTTGTACAACACCGGCCAGACAGTGACCGTGCTGCAGGTCGTGGTTTTTCTGTTCTACGTCGTCGTCGCCGTGGCATTTTTCTATTCGATGATGATCACAACGGCCTGTACGAGTATCTGGTTCGGGCGTAATCAGGGGCTCTATGACTTCTGGTTTTACATCACGATTTTTGCGCAGTACCCGCGGAGCATCTATGACGGCCGCAACCCCGGTCATATTGAACCGGGTGAAGCGCTGCAGTTTGCGTTTTCGTGGATTGTGCCGATCCTGCTGGTCGTGACAGTGCCGGCTCAGGCCATTGTGGGAACGTTGACGGATTGGCGATTTGCAGCTGCTGCGGTCTTCGCGGCCATAGTTGGTCTGGGGATTTCGCGAGGCATCTTTCTCTGGTCCCTGAACCACTACCGCGGGGCGAGCAGTTGAACGGCCAATCGCACCGTTTCGGACTGACAACTCTGACGTGTGTCGTCATTGCCAGCATGATCGGCTCGGGGGTCTTCATGACATCCGGGCATTCACTGGCGGCTCTGGGTTCGCCAGTGCGAGTGCTGATCGCCTGGTGCATCGGAGGAGTCATCGCTTTATGCGGTACAGTGGCCTACGGCGAGCTGGCACGTCGGATGCCGGTTTCGGGCGGCGAATATCTGTATCTCAGTCGCCGCCTGCATCCGTTCGCGGGATTTCTGGCGGGCTGGGTTTCGCTGACGGCCGGATTCAGCGGGGCGATCGCGCTGGCGGCGATCACGTTTGAAAAGTACGCAGTGCCGGAAGGTATTCGTCCGGGCTGGCTGCCCGTGAATTCCGGAGCGGTGGCGGTCATCGTTCTGTTCGGCGTCGGCCATGCGTTCCTTGTGCGACTGTTTGCGGCTGTGCAGAACGCCGTCGTGGGAATCAAACTCATCGCCCTGGCAGCATTCTTGATTGTAGCAGCCGTACAGATTCCGACCCATGCCTGGAATACTGCGCCTCTGCTGTCGACTCTGCCGCTGTTCTGGTCATCCGCATCACTGTTCGCGCTGGCGAGTTCCGTGATGTGGATTTCACTGAGCTATGCCGGATTCAACGCGGCCGTCTACATCGCGTCGGAAGCCAGGGATGCCGAACACATTGTGCCGCGATCACTGTTATTGGGAACCGTGCTTGTGACTCTGCTTTATTTGTTGCTCAATACAGTGTTCGTCACTGCCGCTCCGGCATGGGAGATTTCCGGTCAGGACGAGGTCGCCGCGATCGCTGCCAGGGCAATCGGCGGTCGGAGTCTGGATCTGCTGATCCGAGCGGCCGTCGCACTTGGCACACTGTCTTCCGTCGCCGGCATGATCATGACCGGTCCACGAGTCTTCTCGCGGATGGCGGATGATGGAGTGTTTCCGGCCTACTTCCGCAGCGGCGGCAATTCCACGAGCCGTACCGTGCTGCTGCAGACGGCGATCGCGGCCGGAATGGTTTTCGTTACGGATCTGCAGGGACTGCTGGGCTACCTGAGCACAACACTGGCTCTCTCTTCCGCGATGACGGTTGCCACGCTGTTGCTTCCGCAAACAGGGACTGGCCCGAGACTCACCTGGCACGCGGATAAGAACAGCAGCGTTCACCCTCCGCTTGAGGGGGCTTCTCGTGAAAACCGAGATCCTGAATTCCCTGACGGACTATCCCTGACCACTCAGCTGACCGCATCGAAACCGAGGATTTTTCCTGGAGTCTGTGCTTTCGTCTACATCGCCGCCTCGTTGTTGATCATTGGTCTGATGATCTGGCACGATGTTCGGGATGTGATTGCAACGGTGGTCACGTTACTGATCGGCGCAATTCTCTGGCTGTTCACCAGACGCAGTCCCGAAGGCTGCGGAAACTGATCGTCTGTCGACGTTCGTGATATCGAGGTCGTCATGATGCCGGAGCACTTCCGAAAGTGGCGGGTGTGCTTGATTGAAAAGTCCGGTGAGGGACGATAGTCTTGCCGCCCGGTGGGTCTGGCTGACGGCCGAAAATGAATTTGACGCTTCCGCCTGAGGTTGTCCGGCATGAGCCTTGATATCGATATCCCCTCACTTCTGTCGCCGTTCCAGGAGGGATCGCGAGGGGGTACGGACCTCCGTGAGGACGACGATCCGAACAATGCGTATCGGCGGATCCGGGATGCCCGCAACGAAGCGCGAGAAGAGGAGCGGCAGGCTGACATTAACGGCGAATCCGCGGTTGGTGCCCACCATCTCTGGCGCGACGTCTGGGAGAATGGGCAGGAGTACCTTCGCAGCTGCGCGAAAGATCTTGAAATTGTGGCTTACATGATCGAGGCGTCGATCCGACTCGGCGGTTTCGGCGGACTGGCCCAGTCACTGAAGCTGACCACGGAACTGCTGAATTCGTTCTGGGGCGAATTGTTGCCGACGCCGGACGATGAAGGCATCGCCACGACGTTGCGGCCGATCACCCGCCTGAACGGTGATGTCATCAGTTATCCGCTGATGCGCGTGGCAATGACCGAAGACACAACAATCGGGGCCATGGTGGTCTGGCAATACGGCCAGGCCAAGCAGTTGGCGACTTTATCACCGGAAGAACAGGCGGCCAGAGTCTCCTCCGGGGCCATCACGCTGGACAAATTCAACCGTGCGGTGGCGGAAACGAAAGATCCGTTCTTTCGCAACCTTTCCGTACAGATTCAGGAGGCCCGCGCCGCTTTGATTCAGCTTGGGAATACTCTTGAACAACGTGCTGGAGACGCTGAGGCTCCGAATCTGTCTCGATTCCAGAAGTCGATCGATGACGCAGATTCTGTGCTGCAGCAGGTCGCCGGGAATCGACTGGGTCCGAAGGACACGGAGGGTTCGGCGCAGGCGGGAGCGGGCGATGCCGGTGCGGGCGATGGCAGCGGCGGTTCCGGTCGCGGTTCAATGGCATCGCGATCCGATGCTCTGGATCTGCTCGAGACCGTGGCCTGCTGGTTTGAAAAGCATGAACCGCAGAGCATCCTTCCGTCGGAGATCCGCAAGGCGATCAGGCGCGGGAGAATGTCACCGCAGGAGCTATACGCGGATCTGATTGTGGACTCGGATGTCCGGCGGCAGCTGTATAAAGACGTAGGAATTGTCATCCCTGAAGAAAACTATTGATCCAGAAAGGTTGATCAAATGGCCAAATCCATCCAGCACAAGCTGGACCGCGTGCGCAAGCCGCGGGTCCACATTACATACGACGTTGAAATCGGTGACGCGGTTGTGAAGAAGGAACTCCCGTTTGTAATGGGAGTCATGGGCGACTTTTCGGGCAATCCGTCGACGCCGCCTAAGGCGCTGAGTCAACGGAAATTTGTGGCCATCGACCGTGATAACTTCAACGACATCATGAAGAACGTCAGTCCCGAACTGAACATCCGCGTGAAGAATACGCTCCAGGGCGGCGACAGCGAAATGGGGGTCAAGCTGAACTTTTCCTCCATGGACGACTTCGATCCGGGACGGGTTGTCGAACAAGTGCCCGTGCTGAAGAGCCTGCTCGATTCCCGCGACAAGCTCCGCGATCTGCTGACCACAATGGATCAGTCGGAAGACTTGGAAGCACAGCTCGAAAAGATTCTGAAAGACTCCGCCAAAGTACAGCAGGCAGCGAGTGAAATGGGTGTGTCAGGCTCAGAAGGCAAGAAGCAGGACGGGGGTGAATCATGAGTGCGGAAAAACAGAGCAGCCAATCGGCTCAGACCACAGAGCAGTCCGTCAGTCTGCTGGATCAGATTACCTCGGCCATGCCGAAAGCCGTCGAACGCGACGAAGCTCAGGACATGGTGAAGAATCTGATCGGTGCGGCCATGGCCGGCACACTGGTCTGGGACAAGAGTGTGACCAAGACCATTCGTCAGGCGATCAAACAGATCGATGAGCGGATGTCACGCCAGCTGGCGCAGATCATGCACAACGATCAGTTCCAGAAACTGGAAGGATCGTGGCGAGGTCTGAATCACCTGGTCATGAATTCGGAAACCAGCAAGCAGCTCAAACTGCGAATGCTGAATATCTCCAAGCGGGAACTCTTTAAGGACCTCGACAAAGCTGTTGAGTTCGATCAGAGCCAGCTCTTCAAGAAGCTGTACGAAGACGAATTCGGCATGCCGGGGGGAGAACCATTCGGTGCCCTGATCGGTGACTACGAGATGACCAATCATCCCGAAGACATCGACATGCTGGAAAAGATCTCCGGAGTCTGTGCGGCGGCCCACTGCCCATTCATCTCCGCAGCCGACCCGGCATTGTTTGGTTTCGAAGACTGGACCGATCTGACGAAGCCGAGAGACATTGAAAAGATCTTCATGGGCAAGAAGTACACCAAGTGGAACTCTTTCCGGAACACCGATGATTCCCGCTACATCACACTGGTGATGCCGCGAGTCCTCGCCCGCCTTCCCTATGGCGCCAGTACCAAGCCGATCGAAGAGTTCGGATACGAAGAGGTGGAACTGGATGCCAGCGGTGAAGCCAAGAAGACGTCTCACAGGGACTACTGCTGGATGAACGCGGCCTACGTCATGGGAACCAACATGACACGTGCGTCCGCCGAAACGAACTGGTGTACCGCCATCCGCGGCATGGAAAACGGCGGCAAGGTCGATGGCCTGCCGGTGCATAACTTCCTGAGCGATGACGGCGATCTCGATTCCAAGTGTCCGACAGAAATCGGGATCACTGACCGTCGTGAAGCGGAACTCAGCAAGGAAGGATTCCTGCCGTTGTGTCATTACAAGAATACGGACTATTCCGTGTTCTTTGGTGCACAGACCTGCCAGCGTCCCCTGAAGTACGATCGTCCGGAAGCGACCGCCAACGCTGCGATTTCGGCTCGTCTGCCGTACATCATGGCAGCCTCCAGAATCGCCCACTTCCTGAAATGCATTGCCCGCGACAAGATCGGTTCATTTCTGGAGCGAAAGGACATGGAGGACTTTCTGAAACGCTGGATCGCCAACTATGTGCTGGAAGATCCGTCGCCAAGTCCGGAAATGAAGGCTCGCTATCCGCTGGCTGAAGCGCGCATCACCGTCGAGGAGATTCCGGGAGCACCCGGTTCCTACAACGCGGTTGCGATGCTTCGCCCGTGGCTGCAGCTGGAAGAACTGACGACTTCGCTGCGGATGGTTGCGAAGCTGCCTCAGAAGGCCTGATTGAGGAGTCGGTCTTGCCGGACGAGCAGTCTTACGTTCAGTCGGGCCGAGCAGTGCTGACTCAGGAAGTTCAGCCTGTCGACGCCGTAAAGCCTGCGGTCAGTCTGCTGGATTCCATCGCAGTTGCGGCGCAGGGAAGTCCCGTCACCAGCGCTGGAGTATCTGCTCGTCTGCAGCAATTTCTGGCTGCGGAGACTTCGGCAGCGGCGCTGCGTCAGTGGTTGGGGTCCGTTCCTTCGGAAACGAAAGAACTGGCCTCGGCTCGGCGCGAGCTGGCTCGCGATATCGGGCGCATCGATCAGTTGCTGAGTGATCAGGTCAACGAGATCCTGCATCATCCTTCGTTTCAGGCGCTGGAATCTGCCTGGCGCGGACTGCGATATATCTGGCAGACACGGAAAGAACTGCTGACAGAACGGGGCCTGGACGATAAAGCGGCGGACATCGAAATCCGTGTCTTGAATGTCTCGAAAAAGGAACTCAAAAAGGACTTCGAAGACGCCGTCGACTTCGATCAGAACACACTTTTCAAAAAGGTCTATGAAGAGGAATTTGGAACGGCCGGCGGGCATCCGTACGGTCTGCTTGTGGCGAACTATGAATTCACGAATCATCCGGAGGATATCGACCTGCTGTCTCAGCTCAGCGGAATCGGTGCCGCGGCGTTTGCTCCGGTGATTGCGTCGGCGACCCCGGCCCTCCTCGGGCTCGACG
>JANNGQ010000368.1:0-6650 GCA_031403975.1 Planctomycetota bacterium | reverse complement strand
CCGAGTTTGACGCCCAACGGATTTCTGTCCACTTATAATGTTGAACATCCCCGTCAACTTCAGACGGCGCCAATTGGTGCTTTCACAGACGCCCGGATTTTTAAAAATGCGGGGCTTCTCCGCCGGTAACTTGTTGTTGTGCAATTCCTTAGTGATGGCCGCCATGCCCACCGGAGTGACCTCCATGACCGCCTCCATGACCGCTGTGGCCGCCGTGGTGACCACCATGACCGCCGCCGTAGTGACCGCCATGACCGCCGTGGTGACCGCCATGACCACTGTAATGTCCACGGTAACCACCGCCGTAGTAACCGCGATTGCCACCATAGTAGCTCCCGTAACTTCGGTTATAACTCCGGCCGAAGCCAATACTGAGCCCGCCGCCATAACCGCTGTTATAGCCGATCCCATAGCCGTATGACGGCCTGACGTAGGCAGATCGATATACGGGAGCATACGAATACACTGGCGCGCCGTACACATAACCGCCGCCATAGTAACAATCCTGAGCCTGAGCCGTTTTGGTCGCGCTGAACAGGACTAGTCCCGTTACAGCAACCGCCATTACCAAAATCTTCGTCATGATCTGATCCTTCGAAAGCTTGAGAGAATCTTCGCTCGCTTCTTGCGTACCGTTGAGTCCATTCCACGTCAGTGACTCTACGCAACATTGGTGCCGCAACCGGCAGAATCTGCATCCCAGCAGGATTTGGCCAGTTTTCTGCCGTTTGAACTCCAAAGTGCAGTTCGCTCGAATCCCAAAATGACCAATTCTGTTGTCAGTTTCACACGATTTGTCGTCGGAGTGACGTCGCATTTCCGGCTCATCGTGAAATGAAGTGCGCGTGGATTTTCTGAGGCACTATTGTCCCAGCGCATCGGGATCCAGCGTGGCGTCGGGGTATCTGAATTCCTGCGGATTCTGCGTTGCTCTCCGCAACGCGATTCCGGGCCAACGGCCCCAACGTTCTCATAACCTGGCCCATGCACAGCGTCGGGCCAGGTTAACGAGCGTCAATCCATGACCACGGCCCATCGGGCCAATCAGTCGAAGAGAGTCGCCCGAGCCCGAGCAACACCCGAATGGCCGGCCCGTTGGGCCTGAAATGTTTGCATGGTGTCTGTTCCTGGGCCGATGCTGTCGCTTGGCCCAGGCTATTGGAATGGGTGGACCTTCGGTCCGGAATCGTCGGCCGACGGATGGCAAACATTCTCGCCGCCGCCGCCAGACGGTCGTTGGCCGATCAGCATGACAGCTCAACAGTCGGCCTTCGGCGGCAACGTGACATAGGCAACCTCCGCAGACCGTCAACCGTGTCGAGCGCGACCGATGCATTCCGAACGGCCTGGAGAACTGGTCACCGCAGCGTTTCTGAGTTTCTCAGCCCTCGATATCCGTGTTTCGCCGGGAAACGCACTCTCATTCGTGGGTTTCTGACAACCTGATGCGACACCCGAGGCTCAAGCTGCCATGACGACCGGCCAAATAAAGCGGAGGGTATGGCACTTGCATTCCGCGCCGCCACTCGGTGCATAGGATCGCCACGATTCGGGGAAGTGCCCCGGTCGGCAATTCCCTGGCTGTCCTCAGTGTTTCGAAATCAAAAGGAGAATTCAGTATGATCCGCCCAGTGATGACAGGATTTGTTTCCCTGTCTCTGCTCGTCGCCGCAACGGCACAGCAGGATCCGCAAAAAACGCAAAAGAAAGACTCACAGCAGCCAGATTCGACAGATCGGGCGAACAAGATCGGTGAGCAGACTGACGCAGAGCAAGAATTTAAGACCGGCCAGCCTGGGGCTGAACAGGATCAGCGCGCTGAATTGCCGGAATCGCTGAATCAGCTTGACCTGACCGAGCAGCAGAAGCAGGAGCTTCTGGCGATCTATCGCGACAGTGATCAAAAGTCGCAACAGATTTGGGACCGTGTGCAGGACCTGCACCGACAGGCGATCAGCATGGAGGCTGCCGCCATCGCGGCGGCGCGGTTGGAAGGCCATGACCACAGCGCTCATGAGAAACAAGCTGCGCAGCCAGCCAATGTTGATCCGGATCGCAAAGCGGATCCTGCGGAGACCGGAAAAAGTCCAGGCGCAGCTATAGAGGAAGGTGTTCCCACACAGAAAACGGCCGCGGCCTCAAGCCCGAAGGAAAAACGCCGGGCGGATAAAGATCGTGACGAGGATAGCGCTGATGCGAGGAAGGCAAATCGCCGTGAGGAACGGTCGGCACACCAATCCGACCGTTCGGAGAAGGACCAGACAGCTGGATGGCAGGCAGTCGACGGAGATCTGAATATCGTCGCGATTCGTCTCTCGATCGCACAACCGGATGGACGCGTTCGCGAGCATCTGCTGACGCAACCGGGTCAGAATGAAGATCCCGGTTCGGACGAGACGTTTCACACCCATCAGGGTCAACTCACACAGGTCTGGAAAGACATCCACGAGGGCCATGAGCAACTTGTGGAGCTTGAGGCCAGCACCATCGTCAATGTGGAAGCTCAATTGACCGAAGCGCAGCTCAAAAAGCTCGACGCGACGCAGAGTCAGGCTTCCAACACTCCCAAGAGCCAGAACGACGACTCCGGTCGCAAATAGTACATCACACTGAAAGGAAGTTCGATATGAAATATCTATTCATGATTGCCGTCGCCGCTGCATGCGGCCTGGCTTCTCCATCCTCCGCGGCGGCTCAAGACGTGCGGATTCAGGGAGGATCGCAAGGTTTGAGAATCAGCAGTCCCAATCAATTCAGCAACTACGGCTCGGATTCCTATGGCCGTCGGCTGAACCGTTACCAAAACAACTACGGGTACCGGAATAACGGGTACCGCAACGGCGGGTACAACGACGGTCACCACAACGACTGTCACCACAACGACGGTCACCACAACGACGGTCACCACAACGACGGATACCGTAACGACGGATATGGCCGTTCCGGGCAGTACGGTTATCGGAACCACGACTATTACGGAGGAAATTATGGTCGAGTTCACGACTATCGGAACTACTACAGGTCTAACCCGTACCGTGGTTACAACAATGGATACTATAATGGATACTACTCGCGCCCCGGATTCTCCATCGGCGGCGGCAGTTCGCGCGTGTACTTCGGGTTCTGACGGAATAAGGAATGGTCAAAGAGTGATTTGACCGATTGCTCATTCTTCGAACCTTATCGATGCAACGAAGCCCGTCTGTCGGAAACAGGCGGGCTCGTTTCGCAGAGGAACAGAGATTACTGCTGCGTCCACATCGCAGAGCATCGGAGTAAAGGTCGCTGTCGCGTTCTTTTGAAACTGGGCTTGAGCTGGTGGCGGCATGAGCCAATAATCAAGGGCGGATAAGTTGCCGTTATTGGATGGAAAATCGGACGATGGGGACGAAGATTGTGAGTTTGGCCACCATGCTCCCCATGCTGTTACACAGCATCCTGGGCTGTTGCTGGCACCATGCGCACTCCAAAGGGTGCGACGGTCTGCCCGGCTATTCGTCAGCTTGCGCATCCGTGGCTGACGACACAGCTGGCGATCGCGGACATCAGTCCGGTTGTCACGGGTACCGTGCCGCGCTGACGGAAGATGCTCCTGCCGTTGCTGAGGTCGTTTGTTCAACAGATTGTTCGTCACCAGGAAATCACGACGAAGCGCCATGCGAGCCATGCCGTGAAGACCAGTGTGTTTACGTCCCCTCCGGGAAGATTGGACCACCGAAGCACCAAGTAATGTCCTGCCTTGACGTCACATCGGAAGGCACCAGTGGACTACTGCCCCGTTCGCCCGCGTTGATCCACGGATCGAATCATCAGGGCGACTGCTCTCCGCCGACCTCGCTGAGCCTCCGCGCGCGGACTCAGGTCTGGCTGATTTAGTCTTCTACTGTTGTCCCGCCGCTCCGTCGGCGGGAATTCGAGTGAGCTCCGCGCCGGAAGAGAATCCCCGCCGTAGGCGCCGCTTGTGAACCGTCGCGTTCCGGACTGCTGGACAAAGCACTGGCGCAGAAGCCGTTGAACCACCGGGATGAACCCGGTGGCGTGGTGGCGTGACCGTCACTTGGGAGAACATCTGATGAAACGCACTTTTCTGAAGCAACGGGCCGGTCTGCTATGGCTGGTCGGGCTTGCTGTTGTTGCGGTTGTGGCGTTTACGACTCGTGGCCGATGGTGGTCGACGGCTCAGGGCTGGGTTCAGTCCACGATCTCCGGAAACCGCGCGAAGTCGTCGCTGGATGAACATGGGGAAGGCGCCGCGCATGAGGACGCTCATGCAGGTCATGATGAATCCACTTCGCTCGAGCTGTCGAAACAGGCTCAGGGAAATATCGGGTTGACCGAGGAGTATCTCCAGCCGTTGAAACTGCAGACGTTCAGGAAGTCGATCACTGTGCCGGGGATCATTGTTGACCGGCCAGGTCGAACGCGAGTGGAAGTTTCAACACCGATGGCAGGTGTCATCACGCATGTTCATGCGGTTCAGGGGGAGGCGGTGAAACCAGGAACATTACTGTTCGAAATTCGCATCACGGCTGAGGAACTGGTGTCGACTCAGACCGACCTCCTGAAATCTGTCGGCGATCTGGACGTTGAGAACCGCGAAATCGCACGACTGACCAAAGTGTCGGAGTCCGGAGCTGTTTCACAGAAGACATTGCTGGAGCGTCAGTACGCCAGGGAAAAACTCGAAGTGCTGATGAACGCTCAGAGAGAAGCGTTGCGGCTGCGTGGTCTGTCCGAGCGCCAGATTGATGACATTGCCACGAAAAGGAGGCTGCTTCGGGATCTGCAGATTGTGGCCCCAAGTCCCGACTCGCATGGAGCAGAGGAGCTGAAACTCTCACGAGGAGGCTACACACCGGCTTCTATAATTCAGCAGGACGACGCGCAACAGGACAGTGCCCCTCAGGAGGCTGGACACAATGATGCGGCGTCACCATCCGGAACTTCGGCTCCCCTGATGCTGCAGGAAGTCCTGGTCCACAAAGGCGAGACGGTTGCCGCCGGAACTACACTGGCAGTCCTCGCTGACTATTCTGAGCTGTACATCGAGGGGCGAGCCTTCGAACAAGACGCGGAGATGGTCGCGAAGTGTGCCGAACGTGGCTGGAAAATTGCGGCGTCGTTCGACAAGCAGGGACACCAGTCAACACGGATTGAGAATCTCGATCTGATTTACTCGTCCAGTGAAATCGATCCTGATTCGCGATCTCTGTCGTTGTTCGTTCGGCTTCCGAATGAGGTCGCACGCGAGACCCCGTCACCGAACGGACAGACGTTTCTCGACTGGAAGTATCGGCCTGGGCGACGTCTGCAGCTGCTGGTCCCGGTTGAGGAATGGGTCGATCAGATTGTGTTGCCGGTCGAAGCGATTGCTCGCGAAGGAGCCGAGTCGTTCGTGTTTCAGCAGAACGGCGATCACTTCGACCGTGTGGCCGTACACGTGACGTATCGCGATTCAACGCACGTGGTGCTCAAGAGTGACGGATCGATTTTCCCCGGCGATGTCGTCGCGCAGCGAGGCGCTCATCAGATGCAGATGGCACTCAAAAACAAGTCCGGCGGCGGAGCTGATCCGCACGCCGGGCACAATCACTGAGTGTGCAGAGGGTAGCGGGTAGTTTGTAGTTTGTAGTGAGTAGTGTTCAGAAGACACGTGGCCCGCAAAGGCAAGCTGTTTGCACGATCAGCCACATAGTCACGGAGAATGGCATCATGTTCCGGTTTGAGAAACTTGACGTCTGGCAAAAAGCCATTGCGTTGGCTGGATGCATCTACAAAGTGACGTCTCGCTTTCCGGATGGTGAACGGTTCGGACTTGTTTCACAGCTAAGGCGCGCCGCGGTGTCCATCTCTTCAAACATTGCAGAAGGCTCAGGACGGAGTTCCGACAAGGAATTTGTCCGCTTTATCGACATCTCATTCGGTTCTCTGATGGAGGTCGTGTCGCAGATTCAGATCGCCTTGAACCAATCCTATTTGGCTCCAGACGATCACGGTTCAATATATGCCGACGCCGAAGAACTCGCGCGAATGCTCTCCGGATTGAGATCAAGTATCGAAGCCCGGAATCGTACGACTCCTTCCGAGTGAAAGTCGCTTTTTCTACTCACTACACACCACCAGCTCCCGGCTTCCTCCATGTTAAATGCCATCATTCGATTTGCTCTGCACCAGCGAATGCTGGTCATGGCGATCGCGCTGTTCCTAACGGGTTACGGAACGTACCTCGCGCTGAACATGCCGATTGACGTGTTTCCCGACCTGAACCGTCCGCGCGTGGTGGTCATGACGGAAGCGCCGGGGATGGCACCGGAGGAAGTGGAAGCACTGATTACGTTTCCGATTGAGACGGCTCTGAACGGAGCGAACGGAGTCGAAGCCGTCCGTAGTTCTTCGGGCGTCGGGATCTCAGTGATCTATGTCGAATTCGCTTACAACACCGACGTGTTTAATGATCGGCAGGTCGTGAATGAGCGACTTCAGCTTGTGACCGACCGACTTCCCGAGGGCGTGAAGCCTCAACTGGCACCGATCTCATCCATCATGGGTCAAATTCTGATGCTGGGGATGTGGAGCCAGGATCAGAAGACCGACACCAAGATCGGCCCGCTGGTCAGCAAGATCCACCAGAAAAAAGTGCTGTCCTACTA
>JANNGQ010000367.1:0-2448 GCA_031403975.1 Planctomycetota bacterium | reverse complement strand
TAGCGGTCTTCTTAGCCGTCTTCTTAGCGGCAGCGGAAGCAGGTTTTGCGGATCCAGCAGCCGACTTATCACCAAACACCTGGTCCCAGCCCCTCCAGAATTCCGGTGTTGTTCCTGTTCTTACAATTGGTCCGCTCATTTGATCCTGCCCTGAAAAGGTGGTTAGGCGAGCGGCGGTAAACAGCTTACCAACCCGACGCGTCAGCGAGGTCGCCTCGCTGGCGCTTCGGGTCAGCGTGGGTACGTTCGTTACTGCCGCTCGACTTAATGCAGTTGAATCTTGCAGAGTGAGCATCACATAGTCAAGGCGTGACGCGCAGCGAACCATGCTCGACAAACCACTTGAACAACAACCGGAATGCGGGTGAAAACTCGCCAGGACTCCGATCCATCCACGCTGCCACAGCGTGCGGTGTCATCCATCTCAGTTCCGAAATCTCGTCCGAGTCGGGGTGCACAGCGTCGTTACTGTTCGTCATGTAGAGCACCGTGAACTCGAACGAACTGTCTTCACAGGCGTCGAATTTCTGCAGACGAATGAGTGGTGCAGAAATGCCGAGTTCTTCGACCAGCTCACGAGGAGCGGACTCGTCATAGGATTCGTGTGCACTGACATGGCCGGAGCACGATGACGTCCAGACGGACGGAAACTCTTCCTTATTCGCAGATCGCTTATGAATCAGCAGAATCCCGTCGGATCGGAACAAGAAGACATGGATAGCTCGGTGGAGCAGACGCAGGCGATGCACCTCGGACCGCGGACTTTGTCGGATGACGTGATCGTCGCAGTCCACCACGTCGAACAGTTCTTCGGCGGGTTCGTCCACAGGAAGTTTCCGTGTTGAGATCTGCAACTGGTCAGCGGAGCGGGAACAGACGCCCGGCTTTGACGGCACCGCCCTGCACCACGGCAATGAAGCGGTTTCGGTCTTCGAGAATGCGGATGTCCTCCAGTGGATCTCCATCGACAATCAGCAGATCGGCAAGCTTTCCGGCTTCGACGGTACCGATCTCGTTGGTCCTCCCAAGGATCTTTGCTCCGTTTTTCGTGGCACAGGTCAGGACTTCCAGCGGTGTGAAGCCCACGTAATTCACGAAGAACGAAAGTTCGCGGGCGTAATCACCGTGAGGGTTCCAGGCAAAACCATAGTCACCGCCCATACCGAGACAGCCGCCGGCTTTCAGAATCCGGCGAGCGCTCTCCGCACCGCCGTCGAGCGTTTCCTGGTGGCCGTCAATCACAGACTGTGACATCCCGAAGCGGGGTCCCATCTGGATGCTGGCGTACTCAAAGTACAACGCCGGAACGCAGGGAACATCGCGCGCCAGCAGCAGATCCATGCACTCATCATCCATGAAGGTCCCGTGTTCAATCGTGTCGTATCCGGCCTTCAGAGCATTCTTGATGCCCTCCGTCGCGCGGCAGTGACCGGTCACTTTCAGTCCGTGATTGTGAGCTGCACCAACAACTGCATGCATCTCTTCAAATGTCATGCACAGCGTGTGATGATCGTTCGTATCGGGTGCCGCAGCGTCGCCGGTGGGGTAGGTCTTCACCCATTCAATGCCGTCCTTCACCAATTTACGGACCGCCGCACGGGCCTCCACGGGACCGTTGATCAGCAGCACCAGCCCTTCCATACCGATCTTGCGGAAGTCCGGATTCCAGTCCATCAGGCCGCCGACACCGCAGATCTCGCGACCGCTGGAGGCCATCCGAGGACCAACGCACAGATCGGACTCAATCGCTTTCTTCAGCCAGACATCGATGTTGAACAGGCTGCCTCCGCTGCGAGCCGCCGTGTAGCCGCATTCGAGCACCAGTTTCGCATTCGCCGCGGCCAGCAGTGTGACGTACTCAACCGGATACTTGATATCCAGATCTTCCAGCGCGGCAACGTCAAAGTACGTCGCGTGGAAATGAGATTCCACAAGCCCGGGCAGTATCGAACCTCCGGCGGCATCGATCACACGGGCCTCCGGATCTGCCGGGGGAGCCATTGCGGCCGGTCCGGCGTATGTGATTCTGCCGTTCTGAATCTGCACGGCAGCATTCGCAATCGGTGGTCCGCCATTGCCGTCGATGAGCTGTCCGCTGCGGACGATGATCGTACCCGGCTCGATTCTCATAGTCTCGGCTTCGCGTTGCTGTGTCGTCGGGAATCTCGATGCACGCAGCCAACACAATAGCGAAGATCGGTTTGATCTCAAAACGACGTGACTACCTCATGCGAATTCTGCAAGCGGACGGGTTGCCCGACGGCGTGATCAATCTCGTCTACGGCTCGGGCGCGACGATCGGGAGCGTGGCTCTCGCGAGCCCTGATCTTGCCGGGATCCACTTCACGGGCTCCACCGAGGTCTTCAACGGCATGTGGGAAACCGTGGGGCACGAACATCGGCTCGTACCGGAACTACCCGCGCATCGTCGGTGAGACGGGGGGCAAG
>JANNGQ010000366.1:0-2547 GCA_031403975.1 Planctomycetota bacterium | reverse complement strand
AACTCCAGCTGACAAACGTCAGTATGCTGATCAGCAACACAGCCGGCACAAAGTACCGTGACACCTGATCGACGGTTTTCTCGATCGGCGCACGAGTCCGCTGGGCTTCACTGACCATACGAATAATCTGCGCCAGCAGCGTGTCGGAGCCGACTTTCTCTGCACGTATCAGTACGCTGCCTGTTCCGTTGACAGTTGCAGCAATGACCTTGTCTCCGCGTGTTTTCTCAACGGGAATCGGTTCACCCGAGATCATGGATTCATCAACGGAACTGCTGCCTTCGATGACGACTCCGTCGGCAGGGATCTTTTCGCCTGGCCGCACGCGCAAAACGTCGTCTCGACCAATCAGGGCGAGTTCAACATCTTCTTCGCGTCCGTCCGAGTTGACCCGTCGGGCTGTTCTGGGGGCCAGACCCAGTAATCGTCTGATCGCACTTCCGGTCTGACTTCGAGCCTTCAATTCCAGTACCTGTCCAAGCAGAATCAGCACCGTGACGACGACGGCCGTATCGAAATAAGGCATCACAGAACCGCCGGAATGCCGAAATCCTTCTGGGAAGGCGGAAGGAGCGACGGTCGCCACTGCGCTGTATAGAAATGCCGAGCCAACTCCCAGCGCGATCAGAGTAAACATGTTCGGGCTCATACTGCGGAGCGACAGCCAGGCCTTCTCGTAAAACGGCCAGCCGCACCAGACGACGACCGGTGTCGCCAGCAGCAGTTGCAGCCAGTTCAATGCGACTGCCCATCGATGCAGCGGATTGTTGGGGAGCATGTCTGCCATGGACACCAGAAACACGGGCAGACCAAGCACAAGTCCGATCCAGAACCGCCGTGTCAAATCGATCAGTTCGTGGCTCGGTGCCTCGTCAAGTTCGACCGTCCGCGATTCCAGAGCCATTCCGCATTTGGGACAGGAACCGGGGTGATCACTGACAACTTCCGGGTGCATCGGGCAGGTGTACTCTGCAGGAGCCGTGTTGCGACTTACACGATCAACACTTGTCGCATCGCCGTTCACGCCGTCATGAAAGCACGAGTGCTGGGGCTGTGGAGTCGCAAATCTGTCGGGCGACGTCTGAAACTTCTGCTGACAGGATTTGCTGCAGAAATAGAAGGTCGTTCCGTGATGCACGAACGAAGCCGCCGCGTGAGCGAGATCAACCGTCATCCCACAGACCGGATCGATTGCTGTCGTCGATTCCGCCACAGAACTGATCTGTGGAGAATTGGCCGTTGGATCGCTCACGACTCATCCTCCGTTGCAGGAGCTTGTTTATCTCAACGCTGCATAGCCGGACTGCAGGGCCAGCGCACCGCTGACTGCCACTGAGTCGCCCGGCAGAAGACCCTCACGAATCTCAGCGGCAACATCATCAGATCGGCCAAGCAGCACAAAGCGTCGTTCAAAAGTGTCATCGTCCCTGCGAATGAATACATACGAACGTGTGCCCTCACGCACAACGGCCGAACGAGGCACGGCAAGTGTCGGAGGGATCTGGCCAGTCTCGATCGTCAGTCGAGCCATCATGTTGTGCTGCACCGGCAGGCGGGGCATCTGATTGAGTTCAACCCAGACCGACAGCGTTCGGTCATCGTGGCCCACAACGTGGCCGCTGCGGATCAGAGTGCCTTTGACGACTTCAGTGGCATCAGCCACGAGACGAACACGGACGGCTTGTCCCACCTTGACACTTGCAAGGTCGCGTTCAGAAATGAATCCCTGAATCCACACCTGTGACAAGTCCTGGATCTCAAACAGAGATTCATCCGGTTGCACGACATGGCCAAGAACTTTGTCGAAATCAACAATCACTCCGTCAATCGGTGCCCGAATGGGAAGTGTTGGCACCAACGTTCTGGTCGTTGTCAGCTGATGCAGCTGCTCTTCTGACATCCCGATCGTTTTCAATCGCTGTCCAACGTTCTTCAGCAAACCGGTTGACTGGTTGAGGCGACTTTCCGCCTCCAGGAGATGCCGCTGCGAGATGGAATCGCGAGCCTCACTCAGATGATCCATTAGCGTCCGCTGCAGTCCCGCATCAAGATGCGCCCGAAGGAGGTCGAGCTGGAGATTCTGAAATTCCTGACTCACGAGTTCGGCCAGCACCTCGCCGGTTCGGACTTTCTGACCGCGGTCCACCAGAATTCGGGCGACCGATCCGTTGAGAAGCGCAGACGCAACTGTCCGTCGCGTCGGCGGCACATCCACAATTCCGTCAACAGTGATCGTCTGTGCCAGCGATATCAGCGAAGCCGGCTGCAGCGAGAGTCCAATATCACGGGCCGTTTCCTTACTAACCCTGAGGACTCCTTTCGTAAAGAAGCTGCCGAGCTCGTGACTGCCGCGAGTGACGATGCGATCGCCGGGAAACACGTTTCCGCCGCGCACTTCAATCTGGTTGCCCAAGCGCTGGCCGAGCACCACCGTTTGCTTCTGAAACCTCGAAGCAACCTGCGCCTCGGACAGCGCGCTCGCGCCGTCGAGCTCACCCGTGAGGCGCTCGTCCTGTGCGAGAGGCAGGGCGACCGCCACCATCAGGC
>JANNGQ010000365.1:0-3683 GCA_031403975.1 Planctomycetota bacterium | reverse complement strand
GCGCACGAGTTACGGCGAGCTTGTCTGCAAGTGAAGTCTCCGGCACGGGACTGCACAGCAGGGCACTGGCTCCGCCGGACAGCAGTACGATGCAGATATCCCGTGGTTCAAGCTGACGCACTCGTCGCAGGATTTCTTGTGTGCCGTTAACGCCGGCCTGCGTCGGTTCGTTGATTCCTGCAGGTCGCGCGCCGTGCAGCTGGATTCGACGCAGCCTTTGAACACAATCCGCGGGGACGTTGATCCAGCCCGAAAGCCTTGTTGCCGGTATTGCTGCGAGCAGGGCCGATTCGATGCCGGCCGCCATTCCGGCTCCGGCCTTTCCCGCACCGACGACTTCGATGCGTCCGCATGTCTCAGGATCAACCGTGACACCGGCAATCGAAAACCGTCTGTCCGTGAACTGAACCGATCGGCGAACCGCAGCAGCGGAATCGACGGCCTCAACGCCGGTCTTCCAGATGGCGATTGCGTCGTCGCGGAGGGACATCACGTTGTGGTTCTTGACGCATCAGCCGGCACGCGCTAGCGGCCGGTTTCCGGGGGGTCTCAACGAAACCGGACGCTAGCGCGTGCCGGCTGATTTGGGAGCCGTACAGAGCACGGAATCCCCGCCGACGGAGCGGCGGGACAACAGTAGCCGGACGTCATGCCGTCGGACGCAAGTGGGCGTAGCTCGATAGTACTTCGAACAAGTCCGCCGAAATACGAAGGTCGTCGTCAGCAAAATCGGAGATCCAGGTACGGTCCCAGATGATGGCGTCAGCGAGGATCTTGGTCAGTTCCCCCAGTTTGATGGAGACTTCCGGTTCTGGAAAACTCATCACTTCTGGTTCATCAGCACCGACGAACAGGCGCAGTCTGGGACGCATCCGTGAGACCCTCTTCTTCACGTACCTCTGTGTTGAACGCGCAGAAATCCGGCAGCTTCCCCGCCGCCGGAACTCGTCAGCGTCCGTTCCTCCTCAACTCCCACCCTGTTTATCGGGTCGTCCCTTAGGAGCCCTTCATGAAAACTTCCGATTGGGCAAGCCGCGGCAAGTTACCTGGAAAAGCTCATGGTTTTCTTGGCAACGGTCGGAGTATGCGAATGCAGAGAAAACAGCCGCGCCTCCGCAAAGGGACAAGTTGCATGGCGTGGACTTCGTCAGCGGAATGGCGCTAGCCACCGGTGTCTGTGCGTGACAAAGCCGCGAAAAACCGGCGGCTAGCGCCGTGCCGCTGACAGTCAATGCGCAAAGTCAGGCTCGAACCCTGCTCCACAACGAATCGCAGACAACGGCGATTCCTGCCGAAGACATCGTCGACCTGCAGAGGTGATGGCGGGCTTCATTGATAGACCGCGTTCATTACGCGACCGTCACAAATCTGAATCGGCCGGTTCACTGGATCGAAATAGTGCTGGTGCGGGTTTATGCCCAGAGCAGAGAACATCGTGGCCATGACATCCCACGGACCATAGGGATCCGTGCGGGGATACGCACCGCGACTGTCAGATTCTCCCACAACCGTTCCCGGCTGAACTCCGGCACCCGCCATGGCGATCGAATAGACCCAGCTCCAATGTTTCCGGCCGGGTGTTGCTCCGGCGAAGTTGCGTTCTCTGGCCACCAGCGGAGCGCGTCCGAATTCGCCCATGCAGACGACGAGCGTGTCTTCAAGCAGTCCCCGCCGATCAAGATCTTCAATCAAAGCCGAGAATCCCTGATCGAACCGCGGCAGCAGGTGATGCTGAAGTCCCTCGAAGATGTCGTTGTGAGTGTCCCAACCGTAGAGATCTGTATTGGCCGGATCAATGTCCTGGCCGCGATTGCTGTGCGACCACATCACCGTGACCATCGGAACTCCTGCCTCCACCAGTCGCCGCGCCAGCAGACAGGCTTGACCCGAACGATTTCGCCCATAGCGGTCGCGCAATGCCTCTGGTTCCTGTGACAAGTCAAACGCTTCACGGGCGTCTCGGCGGGCCAGCATGTTGAATGCCTGCTCGTACAAGGCATTCTTCTCAAGTCCCAGTTTCTGGTTTTCTATCAGTCGCATGTTGTGCTCAACAGCCTGCAGCAATGTTTCACGCGACTGAAGTCGGACAGCCGGAACATCCTCATGAGGCGACAGCGACGGAATGGCGACCCCGTCTCGGGTGACATCGCCGAGTGTCAGAGGATCGTAGCCCTTCCCCAGAAATCCTCCGAACTGCCCGGGTGCCGCGACGAACGGTACCTCGGCGGGACCATTCAGATGAATCGCCGTCTGCACAAAGTCAGAACTCGGACGGACTCGCTGCAGCACCGCCCCATGGCACGGCAGATCATCCGGAGCTGGCAATGGATTTCCCGAACGACGACGGTGATACCGCCCGGTCATGGACAGATAAAACGCGGTTCCGTGGTCCAGGTCTTCGTGAGCCATACTGCGGACGATGCACAGCTTGTCAGCCACTTTCGCGATCTGCGGCATGTGTTCGCAAAACCGAACGCCGGGAATTCTTGTGCCGATCGACTTGAACGCTCCGCGGACCTCTTCCGGAGCGTCTGGCTTTGGATCCCACATGTCGATCTGACTCTGTCCGCCGCTGGCAAACACCACAATAACGGATTTCGCCTTTCCAAATCCCGGTGGTCGCACGTCTGACAAATCCTCGGCCCGCGTTTTCCGCGGAACGAGCCCCGGCAAAGCCCAGCTCAACCCTGCGAGCCCGCCAATCCGCAACCATTCACGACGGAGAAAACTCGAGGCCGAGTTTTGACTCGGATAACAGAATTGCAGCATGAAAAGTGGTCCTTTGGCCACCGGAAAGACTGATTCTTGTCGGCAAAAGCCGCTGCGACCCAGTTGGCATCAGTGATCTTGCAGGAGAATGTCGTCCGGAAACAGCGTGACCAGGGTTTCGCGTGTCAGTGGTGCGATTGTAATAATGCGATTTGCCAGGCGCCGGACGGCCTGCTCAAACATGTTGCGAGCAAGCCGAGCATTCCCAAAGTGTTCGTCGCGCTGACCGACCAGTTGCTGAAACGCAGACTTAAGTTTCTGTTTTGCAGGTCCGGAAAGAACGTACTGATTCTTCCTGCACATGGATTCGAAAACAAGCACCAATTCGTCGGCCGTGTAATCCGGAAAGTCAAACGTGCGCTGGAATCGTGAGGATAAGCCTGGATTGGAACACAGCATCCGGTCCATCGGTTCAGGATATCCCGCCAGAATGACCACCAGACGATGACGGTCGTCTTCCATGCGTTTCAGAAGCACCTGCACGGCCTCATCACCATACTGGTCATCGCCACTCTCGGCGACCAGACTGTAGGCTTCGTCAATGAACAATACGCCACCGAGCGCTTCGTCGACTCGCTCGTTCACCCTCGGACCGGTTTGTCCTGCGTACTTGGCGACCAGTCCCGAACGATCCGTTTCAACTGTGTGTCCCTGTGCCACCATTCCAAGTCCACCCAGTGCGCCTCCGAGAATTCGTGCGACGGTCGTCTTACCGGTACCAGGATTCCCCCGAAAGATCGTGTGCAGACTGACCGATGTCCGCGCCAGATTCTGACGCTCTCGTTCATCCTGGATCTTGAGGAACGCGATGAGCTCGCGCAGGTCCTTCTTGACTGATTTCAGGCCGATCAACCCATCCAGCTCCGCCATGGCTTCATTCAGCATCTGGCCGCGGGACTTCTTTTCCGTGGGTG
>JANNGQ010000364.1:0-5673 GCA_031403975.1 Planctomycetota bacterium | reverse complement strand
CGGTCGTCTGGCGCGGCCCCATGCTGCACAAAGCGCTGACGCAGTTTCTGAAGGATACACAATGGGGAGAACACGACTATCTGATCGTTGACCTGCCTCCGGGCACGGGTGATGTGTCACTGACGCTGTCACAGCAGGTTGTCCTTGCGGGAGCCGTCATTGTCTGCACTCCGCAACAGGTGGCTCTGCTGGAGGCGATCAAGGCCGTTGACATGTACCAGAAGGTCAATGTGCCGATTCTGGGTTTCATTGAGAACATGACGGGCGACATCTTCGGCCGCGGAGGATGTCAGAAAGTGGCGCAGGAACTGAAGGTTCCGTTCCTCGGCGAAATCCCGCTCAACGCCTGTGTTCGTGAATACTGTGACCGGGGCCAGGTCATGCAGATGCTGATCGAAGACAACCCGTCGCGCGAGGCACTGCGGAAGGTTTGTCAGAATGTGGCAATGCAGGTGTTCAAGGAAATTATCCGGTCACCCACCGGACCCGTGCTGGAGATTCTGTAGAGAATAGTGCGCATCGAATAGAGAATAGTCGGCGAATGCCCCATGACGAACGATTCTCAATCGCGCTCGCCCACTGCCCACTGCCCACTGCCTGACCCAACTCAATGCTCATGACCCTGAACAACATCTTTGAAGAATTCGCCGATCTGGATCGCGAGGATCAGTCGCAGTACCTGCTGGAGCTGGGTGACGACATCCCGGCGTTCCCGGACAACGCGCGCACCGAGGCGAATCGCGTTCACGGATGCCAAAGCCAAGTGTGGTTGATTATAGAATCCAACGGCACAGGAGAAGATGCGATCCTGACGATCACAGCCGACAGTGATTCAATCATCGTTCGCGGCCTGATTGCCATTCTGCAGTCCGCGTACAACGGCAAATCGGCCCGAGAAATCGTCGAATACAATATCCTTGCCGTATTTCAGAAACTCGATCTCAGACAGCACATTTCCCCGCAGCGCCGGAATGGTCTGCACGGCATGGTGAAGCGGATTCAGAAACTCGCAGGGGATCATCTGGCAGACTCTGCACCGCCGGCCGGATTGCGACAGCAGGTCGTTTCCGTCGTCCCGCCTTCCCAAAGTGCGGATCAAAGCTTCACGTTTAATCCCGAACAGGTCCGGCGACAGTTTCCCGTCCTCTGCAGGCCGCTCCCGAGTGGCACGCTGCCCGTTTATCTCGATACCGGTGCGTCGGCTCAGAAACCGCAGGTCGTGATTGACAAGGAACGAGAAGTCGAAGAGCAGTATTTCGCAAACGCTCACCGGGGCACATATCAGTTCGGTCTGCGGATCGATGAGGAACTTGAGGGATCGCGGGCAACGGTTGCGGGATTCCTCAACGCAGCCTCTGAGAATTCGATCATCTTCACACCGGGAACCACGATCGGTCTGAATATGATCGCGTCGGGCTGGGGCCGAAAACACGTTCATGCAGGCGACGAAATCCTCATCACGCTGATGGAACACCACGCAAATTTCGTCCCGTGGCAGCAGCTGGCCAGCGAGCGCGGCGCGACGCTGACGTTCATGCCGATGACCGCAGACGGTCGGCTGGATCTTGAACGGCTGGACTCTGTATTATCGTCCCGCACCAGAATCGTAGCGGTTTCAGCAATGTCCAATATGCTGGGGACCATCAATCCGATTCGTGAGCTGACACGGCGTGCGCATCAGGTCGGCGCCTGTGTTGTTGTCGATGCCGCTCAAAGCGTTCCCCACATGCCGACGGATGTCCTCGCGGATGACGTCGACTTTCTTGTCTTCAGCGGTCACAAACTCTACGGTCCGACAGGCATCGGAATCCTGTACGGCAAGCCTGAACGGCTGGAAGAAATGGCCCCCATCTTCTTCGGCGGCCACATGATTTCTGAAGTCCGTATCGCTGACTCCGTCTGGTCGGCCGTGCCGGCAAGATTCGAAGCCGGCACGATGCCGATTGTCCAGGCGATCGGGCTCAGGACGGCCATTCAATGGGTCGAGCGGATCGGCTTCGATGCGATCCATCAACACGAACAGGCGCTGCTGAAAATGACCATGGATCGTCTGCAGCAGATCCCCGGACTCAGAATTTTCGGTCCCGGCATCGAGCACCGCGGTGGCATCGTCAGCTTTCGCGTGGACGGCGTCCATCCCGAAGATCTCGCTGCCTTGCTGGATCAGAAGGGCATTTTCACTCGTCACGGCCACCACTGCGCCATGCCGCTGCACACGCAACTCGGAATCTCCGCCTCAACCCGCGTCAGCCTCGGCGTTTACAACTCGGTGGACGATATCACAGCCTTTGCTGCAGCCCTGGAATCTGCCTGCACAATGCTCATAGCTCGCCGGCTACAACACAATTGATGACTTTGGTCCGGCGATCTGCAGCATGAAGTCCTGCAGTCGCGCCGCCATTTCGTTCCCGTCTGGTGCCAGTCCTGCCATGATCATGGCGTTTGCGTGAAGCTGACGACCGCAATCCTGAATGAAACGGTGGTTGTCGGAGTTCATTGCCAGTTCAGCCAGACGACAGACCAGAGGTGCCTTCGGATTGATTTCAAGGATCATCTTCTGCATCTCGAAGTCCGGCGTATTCATCCGCAGGACGCGCTGCATCGTGGTACTCATTGAACCTTGAGCATTGACGAGACAGCAGGCACTCTCGGTCAGCCTTTCCGAGCGACGGACGTCCTGAACCTTGTCCCCCAGCGATTCCTTCAACAGGCTGAGAAGTGCATCGAAGTGAGCAGGCGCATCCGCTGCATCCTTCACTGCCTCCGGTTTTGCATCGTCGGCACTGGACGCAGCGTCGGCCTTTGGAGGCAGTTTCAGATCAGCGGAATCGACTGACACAATCTGTTTCTTCTGAAACTCGCGCAGGTGTGACAGGATGAATTCGTCAGCCGGGTCTGTCAGGATCAGGACTTCCAGATTTCGCGACCGAAACACTTCCAGATTCGGATCGCGCAGCACGGCAGACGGGTCAGTTCCGCACGCGAAGTAAATCTGTTCCTGGTCTGCCGCTGCCCGACTGCAGTAGTCCTCGAGGGAAACCATTTCCGGTGTCATCACGGAATGTGTGGAGCTGAAGCGAAGGAGTTTCGACAGCCGGTCGCGGTTTTCGTAGTCCGATGGTATGCCTTCTCGCAGTGTCGTTCCGAACTCCCGGTAGAACTTCGCGTAGGCCTCCTTGTTTTCCTCTGCGAAACTGTCGAAATGATCGAGCACCTTTTTTGTGATGACTTTCTGCATCTTGCGGAAGACGGTGTTGTCCTGCAGAGCCTCGCGTGACACGTTGAGCGGCAGGTCGGCGGAATCCACAATGCCCCTCAGGAAACGCAGGTAGTCCGGCAGAAGATCCCGATTATCGTTCTGCACCAGAATGCGTTTGGCACACAGATGCAATCCGTGATCAGTTCGGCCAAAACCCATCTTTTCGAGATTCGAATCAGGACAGAACAGAATGCTGTAAAACTGAAACGGCGAGTCGGATGACAGATGCAGATACCACAGCGGTTTCTGTCCCGGAAAGTGGGTCAGGTATTCATAGAAGTTGTGATACTGCTCTTCACTGAGAGTGTTCTTGGGTTCGACCCAGATGGGCGGCTGATCGTTGATGTGCTCGTCTGCGAGATAAATCGCGTGAGGTACAAAGGTTGAATACTTGCGAAGGATGTATTTCAGCCGGACCGGCTCAACAAACTCGTCCATGCCGTCTTTCAGATGCAGCCGGATGCTGGTGCCTCGATCGACAGACCCGGAGATTTCGCTGATCGTGTAACTGCCGTCGCCAGTCGATTCCCAGCGCCAGCCGGTGTCTTCGGAATGGCTGCGAGTCACGACTTCGACGCGATCTGCCAGCATGAAGGCGGAATAGAAACCAACGCCGAACTGCCCGATCAGCGACAGCTCCGGCGATTTCTCACCGTTTTTCTGTGCCTTCTTGAGAAACTCCAGCGAGCCGCTGCGGGCGATCGTCCCGAGGTTGCTGACGAGTTCCTCATGAGTCATCCCGATCCCGTTGTCGCGGACCGTCAGAGACTTCTCGCCCTTGTCCGGCTCGATCGTGATCCGTAGATCCTCAGCGACTTGTTTCTGGCCGGAAGTCAGGCAGACGTACCGCAATTTGTCCAGCGCGTCCGATGCATTCGAGACAAGCTCTCGAATCGTGATTTCGCGGTTCTGATAAAGCGAATGCGAGAGCAGCTGCAGCAATTGGCTGATTTCGGCCTGAAATGTGAACTGCTGCACGTCGGTGGCAGGCGAGTCGGTCTTAGAACTCATTTGCGGAATTCCCTTGATGATCTGCCAAAACTGATGGCTAGTTGAACCACATTCCGTCCGATTGCAAATCGCATTCCAGCCGCAACGGCCGGTCAACCCGCTGACAATGAGCATCGGGACAGGCTTCTGCGGCCACGGTTTCATCCCAACCATCGTCGCGAAAGACGCCTGACCGAGGCTCACCTGGCTTGATTCATCAGTGCGAACTTGTCATCCTGCCCCGCTTCGATTTTCGCCGGAAGATGGTCATTGGCTGATGATTTGCGCCTGATCGGGCTGCCGGATTTCGAACGTACTGACTTTTTCAATGGTCCGGCTCGGCGTTTTGACCGATGCCAGGATTCAGCGTTTCGCTGTGATTCGGCGCTGTAACAGGTGAACCTGGAGTTGATGAACATGCACATTCGCAAAGGTGACATTGTTGAAGTCGTGGCTGGAGATCAATCCGGGACACGAGGCGTTGTGATGTCTGTCGACCGCAAGAACGGCAAAGTTGTCGTCGAAGGAATCCACAAAGTTTACAAGCACGTCAAGCGCGGCCACCCGAAGAGTCCTCAGGGAGGCCGACTGCACATGGAGCTGGCGATCGATGCGTCCAACGTCATGCTGATCTGCCCCGAAACCAACAAACCCACCCGCGTCGGCATCAAGACCAATCCCGATGGCAGCAAAGACCTTGTCGCGAAACGCAGCGGTGCACGACTGCGCCAGGCATCACCGGAAAAGAAAGCCTGAACAAGTCGACCAGAAGTCCGACTCGATGCTGCGAATGACCCGGATCTGACACCGCCTCTGCGCTAGGATTCTATTCCGAGTTGCGCGAGCGCGTCGATCACCTGCTGATCGTGACCGTCCACCGAGACCTTCTTCCAGACTTTCGCAACCGCTCCGCCTGCATCAATCAGAAACGTCGATCGCTGGATGCCCATGGATTTCTTCCCGTACATGTTCTTCTCGCGCCAAGCGCCGTATTTTTCGGCAACGCTGTGATCCTCGTCGGCCAACAGCGGAAAGTTGAGATTGAACTTTTTTGAGAACTTCTGATGGCTGGCCACGTCGTCAGCACTGACACCGAGCACAACGGCTCCCAGCCTGGTCAACTCCGATTGCCGGTCTCGAAACGCGCAGGCTTCCCTGGTGCAGCCTGGAGTATCATCTTTCGGATAGAAGTACAGGACCACCGGGCGCCCCTTGAAGTCTGCCAGCTTCACAGTGCGGCCCTCTGTGGATTTCAAAGAAAATGCAGGAGCTTTTGCGGGCGGTTCAATCCAGTCGGCCATAGATTCTGATCCTTGCCTTAAGTTGCGAGTGTCATTCCTCTCGAGGGTCGGCAGCAGGAGCTGACGGAGCGGATTGCAGCCGTCCACCCGGCGGCATTTCCTTACCCCGCATGCCAAGCGATT
>JANNGQ010000363.1:0-1879 GCA_031403975.1 Planctomycetota bacterium | reverse complement strand
TTTCAAGATTAAGGTCGGACGAGACCTCGACGACGATCTGAGACGGTGCCGAGTCCTGCGGCAGGAAATGGGTGAGGCTGATCATATGATGATCGACGCCAATCAGGTCTGGGACGTGCCTCAGGCGATTGAATGGATACTTCATCTCGCACCGATCGATCCGTGGTTCGTCGAAGAACCGACATCGCAGGACGACATTCTCGGGCACTTGGCGATCACAGAAGCCATCGCCCCGATCCGAGTTGCGACAGGAGAAATGTGTCACAACCGGATCATGTTCAAGCAGTTCATGCAGTCACGCGCTGCGCAGGTCTGCCAACTGGACTGTTGCCGTCTGGGAGGCGTCAACGAAGTACTCGCCGTGCTTCTGCTGGCCGCTCGATTCAACATTCCCGTGTGCCCTCACGCCGGCGGAGTCGGCTTGTGCGAATACGTCCAGCATGCCAGCATTATCGACTATGTCTGCGTGTCAGCGACGATGGAAGACCGGGTCACGGAGTACTCGGACCATCTCCATGAATACGTCTGTGATCCGGTAACAATGCGGCGTGGTCGCTACATGCCACCGGCAGCTGCGGGGTATAGTGTGAAATTCACCGAGGCGGCAATCGCGGAGTTTTTGCATTCGCGATGACGACTTTTCGCATTGACTTCCAGCGGCACGGCGCTAGCCGCCGGTTTTTCGCGGCTTTTTCACGAACAGACACCGGTGGCTAGCGCCCAATGGCACTCACTTTGTGGAACAATTGTCCCCAATTGTTCATCCGGTCGCAGGCGGAACAGTTGAGACAACTGTTCTACACTGTGCCGAATCCGCCAAAGTGAGTGCCATTGGGCTAGCGCCATTCCGCTGCCTAAGTCCACGCCACCGGGCCTGCCCCGGTGGTTCAACGGCTTCTGCGCCAGTTTCTTGTCAAGCAACGATCGTCGTGCTGAATCGAGGTCAAACATGCCCAAGAGAGTTTCGATCTTTCCATTCGTTCTGGCAGCCGTGGTCGCCGCGTCACAGCAAACGGTCCTCGCCAACGACACGATTGAATTCAACCGTGACGTCCGCCCGATTCTGGCAGAGAACTGCTTTGACTGTCATGGGTTTGATGCGAAGACTCGCAAGGCGGAATTGCGACTCGATGTTGCGGCAGAGGCATATGCGGACCGCGACGGTTCGACGGCCATTAAGCCCGGTGATCTCGCGGGAAGTGCACTTTGGGAACGAATCACCAGCGATGATCCGGAGGTCGTGATGCCTCCCCCTGCGTCCAAGAAGAAGGCGCTGACCGATGACCAGAAGCGTGTCCTGCAGAAATGGATTGAACAGGGAGCCAAGTATCAGAATCACTGGGCGTTTGAACCGCCGACCGAGAAGCCGATTCCGCGAGTCGTCGAACAAAGCGGGATTCGGAATCCGGTCGATGCGTTCATCCGGTCGAAACTCGAACAGCAGGGCCTGAAGCCTTCCAGGGAAGCCGATCGCGAAACGCTGATTCGTCGGGTTTCCTTCGCGCTGATCGGACTTCCGCCGACGATCCCCGAGGTCCATCAATTCCTGGCCGACACGTCTGATCAGGCGTACGAGGCTATGGTCGATCGCTACCTCGCCTCACCTCATTTCGGCGAAGAACAGGCGCGGCATTGGCTGGATGTGGCTCGGTATGCCGACACCCACGGGCTGCATCTCGACAATGAGCGCCAGATGTTTGCGTTTCGTGACTGGGTTGTTTCGGCGTTCAATCAGAATTTGCCGTTTGATCAGTTCACCAGATGGCAGCTGGCCGGTGACTTGCTGCCGGAGCCGACACTGGAGCAACTCGTCGCGACCGGTTTCAACCGTTGTAATGTCACGACCAGTGAAGGCGGAGCGATCGCCGAAGAATGGCTG
>JANNGQ010000362.1:0-2230 GCA_031403975.1 Planctomycetota bacterium | reverse complement strand
GCAAGGCCCCGCATCGTGAAGATCCCGCCGGAAGCCCGACGTGGCCTCATCGGCCAGTACCGGAAAAGTGACGACAGTTGAGGGCCAGGAGCGGCCCACAGTGATCCCGGAGCTGTCGAGCGGTGAACAGCAGCGATATCGTCGTTTAACGGCAAGCCGCAGGCGACGGCGTAACGTGGCCATCGCTCAAGACAAGGCTGCGGTAGCGACCAAGAGCCGGCCGCTACACTCCAGACGTCGTGATCTGGTCCGTGTCTCGTGCTGATTCGCCGCAATCAGCGTCCATGAGCGTTCATGAGCGGTTCCAAACCGCTGCGAGACGCTCATCGACGCTGTTGAATCGCAGTAGAAACCGGCAGTCAGGGCCAGTAAGAGGACATGCACGGACGTAAGTTGTGGAGATACCAATAGCCTCAGTTCGCAGGGCCGCCGAACAGTTTGAATGCAGTACGAGAGCGCAGCTTGCTGGCAGCAACTCGTCCATCTCGGATAACGCCCGTCAGATGAGTAGAGCGCAACGACATGGTCCGCTTTCGGAGAAGTCAGCCAGAGGCTTACGACGATCGGGCGAGTCAACTAGACTTTTACAGAGGTTGCCGTGCGCAGGGATCGCACAGGCCGGTTCTTCGAAATCACAGGCTGATCGCCTGTGCTGTGAAGGTTCTCATCATGCCCCGCATCAAGGCGTTTCAGGCTCTTCGACCGAAGGCCGAGCTAGCCTCTCAGGTCGCTTCCGTTCCTTACGATGTCGTAAACCGTGATGAGGCGGTGGCGCTGGCGGAAGGCAACCCACTGAGTTTCCTGCACGTGGTTCGCCCGGACATCGACTTCCCGAAGGGGAAGAATCCCTACGACCCGGACATCTACGACAGGGGGGCGGCCAACTTTCAGAGGCTGATCAACGACAGCGTTCTGCAGCGAGATTCCGTCGACTGTGTGTTCGCCTACCGTCAGATCATGCACGGTCACACTCAGATTGGAATTGTCTGCTGCTGCCACATTGATGACTATGAAAACAATCTGATCCTGAAGCACGAGAAGACTCGCAAGAGCAAGGAAGATGACCGGACTCATCACGTCCTCGCACTGAACGCCAACGCCGGACCGGTGTTCATGGCTTATCGCGGCGTGGAGCACATCAATTTCATGGTGGCTGATGTCATCAGGGAGTTGCCGCTGTATGACTTCGTCGCCGTGGACGGAGTTCAGCACACGGTCTGGCGGATCGAAAAGGCTCAGCCATTCGTAGAGGCTCTGTCGGCCGTACCCTGCTTCTACATCGCCGACGGTCATCATCGCGCCGCCAGCGCTTGGCGAGCCGGGCTGGAATTGCGTCGTCGGCTGCCCGGTGAAGGCACTGGCGAAGAGGAATGCAACTGGTTTCTGTCAGTGCTGTTCCCGTCCAGCCAGCTCAGAATCCTCCCATACAACCGTGTCATCAGGGACACGAATGGCCACACCGTCAGTGAGATCCTTGAAAAGCTCGATGCGCTCGGCGACCTTGAGCGAGCCGACAGCACGGTCCCGCCTGCTCCAGGCAGTTTCTGCTTCCTGATCGATCACCGCTGGTGGAAGCTGACAATTCCGCCCGATCCGTTGTTCAGAGACGATCCGATCCGGACTCTGGACGTTGCCATTCTGGAGCGCCAAGTGCTGCATCCGATCTTCGGAATAGACGACGTGCGCACGGACCCGCGTATCGATTTTGTGGGCGGCATCCGAGGCACGGCAGAACTGGAACGGCTGTGTATTCCCGGCGACTGGGCCGTCGGGATCTCGATGTACCCTACGACGCTCGACCAGCTCATGGCGGTCTCCGATGCCGGCGAGATCATGCCTCCGAAAAGCACCTGGTTTGAACCGAAACTCCGAAGCGGTCTGCTGGTACACACGCTGGAGTGACAACGACTCAGGAAGCGAAAACCTGATATGTTCGGCAGGCCGCGGCCGCATGGCAAAACCAGCACAGCTGTTATCGCAGGAAAAGCTGTTCAGCAGCACTCCAGCGGCTGTGGCAAAAAGTAAACGATTTCCCGAAATGCGGCAGAAAGTCAACATATGAAGTCAGGGCGTTCAGTCATGATCGCCAGTGAGGGCATCGGCTGTATCCAGTCCGCGACAGAGTGTCGGCGCAGCAAATGACGACACACGTCTGTCCGAAACCACTGAGCAGAAAGAAATGAGGCCGCCATGCCAGACATCCTGGTGGTGGAAGATTCGGAATTTGACC
>JANNGQ010000361.1:0-4213 GCA_031403975.1 Planctomycetota bacterium | reverse complement strand
CCGGCCCACGCTCTGGCAAGCGTGGCTACGCCTCATTTCACAAATGACGAGGCTCTAAAACGTGCGCTCCACAAACGTGGTGTCGATGTTGAAGTCGACGAAGTCCGCATGGCTGAACATCTTTTTCGCGAGCGGCAATGTCGTCGCCACACCTTCGATGACGAATTCCTGCAGGCAGCGACGCATGCACTGAATGGCTTCGAGCCTCGTCGGCTTGTGAACGATCAGCTTACCGATCATCGAATCGTAATAAGGACTGATTGTATAGCCTTCGTAGACGTGTGAATCGAAGCGAACACCGGGACCGCCTGGCAATCGCAGCTTTGTGATTGTCCCCGGACTCCCGCGGAAGTTGTTGTCCGGATCTTCAGCGTTCACTCGCAGTTCAATCGCACAGCCGGTGTGAGGAATGTCTTCCTGGCGAAACGGCAGTTTCTGCCCGGCTGCGATCAGAATCTGCTGTTTGATAAGGTCAATGCCGGTCACCAGTTCCGTCACCGGATGTTCGACCTGAATCCGGGCGTTGACTTCGATAAAGTAGAAATTAAAGTTCTTGTCGACGATGAACTCACAGGTTCCGGCATTGGTGTATCCTGATTGTTTCACGAGATTCACGGCACACTCACAGATGCGCTGGAGGACATCGGCGGGGAGTTTTGGCGCAGGACTTTCTTCGATCAGCTTCTGATGTCGACGCTGCATTGAGCAGTCTCGTTCCCACAGATGGACCACGTTACCGTGGTTATCGGCGAGAATCTGAACTTCGACATGCCGAGGCCGCTCGACGTATTTTTCAAGGTAGACACCGCCATTCTTAAACGCCTTCTCGGCTTCTGCGCTGGCAGCCTGCAGCCCCGCTCGCAGCGAGATTTCGTTACCCGCCACTCGCATCCCTTTTCCGCCGCCGCCCGCTGTGGCTTTGATCAGGACCGGATAGCCGATCTGGTCAGCAATCTTCACGGCGTCTTCGACGTCGCTGATCAGACCATCGCTGCCGGGTACGCAGGGCACTCCGGCTTTCATCGCAATTTCGCGAGCACTGACTTTGTCACCCAGCCGCTTCATCGCTTCCACAGAAGGCCCGATAAACTCAATGTTGCAGCTGCGGCAGACTTCGGCGAAGTGAGCGTTTTCAGCGAGAAATCCATAGCCAGGATGGACGGCCTGCACATTCCCGATCTCCGCCGCACTGATGATGCGGTTGATCAGCAGATAGCTTTCCGTCGCCTGCGGCGGACCGATGCACCAAGCCTCGTCGGCCAATTCGAGATAATATGCTCCGCGGTCGGCTTCGCTGTACACGGCGACCGTTTCGATCTCCAGTTCCCGGCATGCCCGGATGATGCGGAGTGCAATCTCGCCGCGATTGGCAATCAGAATTCTTTGGAACATGCAGGAACCGTTCAGCTGATGACAGGGACGACCGACCTAGACCGGCTCAATCCGAAACAGCGGCTGACCGAAGCCAACAGCGTCGCCGTTCTCAACAAGCACTTCGATGACCTTGCCGGATTTTTCAGCCTGAATCTGATTGAAGACCTTCATGGCTTCGATGATGCAGATCACGGAGTCCGGCTTCACAATCGATCCGACCGAGGCAAACGGCGGATCTTCCGGACTTGCCGCAGAATAAAACGTACCCACCGTCGGAGCATTGATCGTGACGCCGGAGAAGGCAGCCACTGCCGACTGAGCAGAAGATTGAGCGGCAGCCAGCACAGGTGGCGCTGCGTTCGATATCATCGCTGCCGGATTGCCGTCCTGGCCGAATTGCGGCGGCGCGAACTGGGGCTGTGCGTAGGCCACCTGTCTAGGTCCCCGGCGGACTTTCCACGATTCTTCATCATTCTGAAGATTGACTTCGCTGACTCCGAATTTCTCCATCAGCTGCAGCAGTTTGCGGAATTTGTCGAGATCGAACGATTCACCTTTTTCTTCGTTTTCCACGGTTTTCGCCATATCAATGTTGCCTCCGGACTTATTCAAAGGGCGCCGATCCAGTTTCAAATCACAGCAGTGGCTGCGCCCAAAAAAGGTCTGCGAAGGATCGTTCAGTCCCCCCGATTATGCAAGGAAACCGACAAGCACCTCTTCGAATTCGCGCGGAACGCCGGACAGAACCTCGTTCCCGCCCGCTGTCACCAGAATATCGTCCTCAATCCGAATGCCGAATCGTCCTGGCAAGTAGATTCCTGGTTCACAAGTGACAACCATGCCCGGTTCAAACTCCTCCGTCGAGATCGGGCTCATCCGGACCGATTCGTGAATATCCAGTCCGAACCCGTGTCCCAGACCGTGACCAAAATAGCCCCCGAATCCGGCCTTCTCGATCATACTTCTCGCGATCCGGTCGACGTCAATACACTTCGCGCCCGGTCGGATGGCTTTGATCGCCGACTGTTGAGCGGTAAGAACGGCTTTGTAGACGACCTCCATCTGTTTTGTGGGTTTGCCCGTGATCAACACGCGCGTCAGATCGCTGCGATAACCGGTTCTTGTCACCGCTCCCCAGTCGATCAGCAGCACGGGGCTTTCCGAGACGCGCCGATCACCGGCATGTGCGTGTGGCTGAGCGGCCGTCGGGCCAACTCCCACAATGGGCTCGAACGCTGGCCCTGCCGCACCGAAGTCCCGCATCGAAGCTTCCAGGAGATAACGAATTTCCAATTCTGTCTGGTTCGCGCGAAGCGAGCTCCGGACAACGTCGAATCCGCGTTCGGCACATCGCACGGCCGTCCGAATCTGCTCGATCTCCCATTTGTCCTTCTTTTCTCGCAGTCGTTCCACAAGTGTGGTCGTGGGAACGAATTCTGTTCCTGCAGTCTTAGCGCAAAGCGTCGTGTGCTGCGCAACTGTCAAGTGGTCGGATTCAAACCCGACTTTTTTCGCCTTCGCCTTCCCGATGACCTTTCCTGCGAGATCAAACACTGTGCTGCCGGAATCCCTGATCTCGACATCCAGCCCCCGGCATTCGTGCGCCAGTTGCGTCGCGTAGCGCGTATCACTCAGAAGAATGGCCGCCGACGGATTCAGGTACAGCCACGACGAGTCTCCGGTAAACCCTGTGAGATACCGCACATTCGATAGTCCGCTGATCAGCAGACTGTCGATGCCCGGCTCCTTCAGTTTTCGCAGCAGTCTCCCTCGTCGCGCGTCGTAATCAGGGCCGGTCATCGGTTCTTTTCCCGTGAGTATTGGCAATGTTGATATGTTCCGCAGGTGGATGTTACATCTTTGGCATTGCAGGGTGCGATCTTCGTACATTGCACGGATTGAGGCACCCGCACCGTCCACCGGTGCTGAGGACTCGCGGCGGCGTTTGACTTTGGCGGGGTGGCGGCGAATATTCACCAGCAATTGAAATCACGGCGACCGGATTCCTGTAAGAGAAGATCTGAATGTCCATGTTCGATGAGTTTGAACAGTTCCAGCGGTTCAAATCCGCATGGAGCTCCGTGCGGGTCGAACGGTCGGTTGAATACTCTCTGTTTACATTCGGCGATTCTGAGTTGCCGTATTACCTTGTGACATCATCATCCGACAAGGGTGCAATCGTCAGAATCCGACGCGGGCAGGTCACCATCAGCCGGGCTCGGATCATTACACCGGATTCGATGCATCCGGATCTGCGGGATTTTTTTGATCAGCACGAAGACTCGGGGCTGATCGAATTCATGATGTCGCGCACGGCGGCGTTCTCCAACATGAAGATCAGCAACCACGCTGGCCCTGACCGCATAGTCACTGACACAGTCGAAGAAGCCGTGGCGCGGCTGAATCGTCAGCTGGATGCTGAAGAGGAAGACCGTGTCGCGATTCTGTCCGCTCCGTCGGCGCTGGCTGGATTTGCCGTGTTTCGGTATGCCTCGGAGAAAGTGATGTCGAGTGCCGCTGGCAACATCCAGGAACTGCGGGAAAAGGGACTGCTGCCGTGAGGGCGGAGGGTACGCCTCGCGCGGTTGAAAGTACGCCGTAGCCGGATTCGTCAGAATTCGGACGCTGGTCGCTCATTCAGCCAGACGCCTCACAACTTTGCCTGCAACGGAACCTGTGATTCATGCCCACGTGAGGTCCATCGCTGATGCAGACAGGTCGAGTACTTCTGGCAATTGAATCGTCATGTGACGAGACTGCAGCGGCGGTGGTGCGGGAAGACGGCGAGATCCTGTCCAGCATCGTGGCGTCGCAGTTTGAACTTCATCAGGAATTCGGC
>JANNGQ010000360.1:0-4299 GCA_031403975.1 Planctomycetota bacterium | reverse complement strand
GTGGTGAGTCTCTCCAGGAACCTCTGGTACTGCTTCACACGATCGCTGGCTGCAGGAACCGGCGCCGAGTGTTGCGGGAACCGCCGAGACGATGGCGGTGTTCGGGATGAGCCCCGACACGACGTACTATTTTGCGTTGCGCACGCTGGACGATCGGCCCAACACCAGTGGGGTTTCGACTCTAATGCTGCGCGAATCCCAGCCGGCGGAGCGGCTGGACAACAGTAGTTCGCAGCTTTTTCGCGAGTCATTTCTCCGCTTCAACGTACTCGGTCTGGATTGCAGTCGAGGGCAGGTTCGCCTTCAGCTCAGCGACGGCTGACTCACTCGAAGCCAGTGCTGTGCGGGTGATTTTCAGATCCTTGAGCCCTTTGAGATGAAACAGTGCCGATGCACCGGCGGCGGTGATCTGGGTCGAGCCGAGGTGCAGGAAGTTGAGAGCCTTCATGTTCTTCAGCACGGGCAGACCGGCGTCGGATAGCTTCGTGTTGTCCAGGTTCAGCCATTCCAGCTGCTCGAGCGGGGCGAGCTGCTGGATGCCCTCGTCGGATATCTGAACACGCCACAGATTCAGCTTCTTCAGGCGGGTCAGTTTTGCCACGTGCGTCAGTCCCGTGTTGCTGATCAGAGAGTTCTCGCTGAGGTCCAGGTCTTCGAGTGTCGTCTGTGCCGAGAGCGTCGGGAGTGCGTCATCGCTGACCTGAGTTCGCGCCAGCCGCAGCTTTTTCAGCTTCGGAAACTTCGCCAGGAGCTTGATCGACGAATCGTCGATCACGGTCCCTGCGAGATACAATTCTTCCAGCTCTGTCAGGCCCGTCAAGGCTTCCAGCCCCGTGGTGCCGATCCAGAGATCATCCAGCGCCAGAACCTTGAGCGACTTGCAGGCTGCGAGTGCCTTCAGACCGTCGTCTCCGATCGTTGTCTTCCCGCTCTTGCCGGAAAACCGAAGCGCCCGAAGCCCGGTGAATCGAGCGATCGCTGCGGTGGCTTTGTCCGACAGTGCACAGCCTCGAAGGTCCAGGCTGGTGAGCTGCGGATTGATTTTCTCCAGTGTCGAAATCTGCGCGTCGCCGAAAGTTGTGTCGGACAGATTCAGAGTCCGCACAGACTGCAGGGTCGCGAGCGTCGACAGCAACTCATCCGTGATGGTCGCTTTTCGCAGATCCACTTCGATGACTACTTCCGTGCCGTCGGATTTCAGAGCGGCTCCTGCTTTGATCAGCGCCACGACGGCCTCGGCCTGTGCAAGGGTTGAGCGGGAGTCTGCCAGCACTTCATCAGCCGTCTTTGCGGCGCGCCGGGGAGG
Source organism: Planctomycetota bacterium (assembly GCA_031403975.1). GTDB lineage: Bacteria > Planctomycetota > Planctomycetia > Planctomycetales > Planctomycetaceae > SXXK01. The sequence goes on along the minus strand of JANNGQ010000360.1, from coordinate 2,993 downwards.
CTCGACCTCGCCAGTGCAGCCAGCGAACGCGAAGGAAAACAGCAGGACTATGGCAAGTCGTGAAGCAGGCAAGAGAATCATTTCCTGTGAATTGCGGATGGCAGACCCAAATCCGAACTGTGCCGTTCGATCATAGCCGTTCGACGGAGCGACGGCATCTGTGACGGGATGGTGAATACTATGGGCCCCTCACTCAGCGGGGACTGTCGGATTAATCGCGATTCCTGGTGGGGCAGGCTTTCAGCCGGCCTTGCCGGTTTAAAAACACATGCGTTCGTTTAAGTCCTGGCCGGCTGGAAGCCGGCCTCACGATAAAGCCGACGGAGCGGCTGGCCAACACTAGCGCGGTTGAAGGCCGATGGGTGTTGTGTTACCGTCTCACTCCACTGCGGTTGGCCGCACTCACCGCTGGTTTTCAACCTCCCGACACGTTCTGCGAAACACGAAGAATCACAATGCACAAGGTCACCCTGCTTCCTGGCGACGGCGTTGGTCCGGAGATCGCTGAAGCCACTCGGAAATGCGTCGAGGCGACTGGTGTGAAGGTCTTGTGGGACGTTCAGGAATGCGGCATTGAGGTCATCGAAGCCAAGGGCGGTGTTCCTGCGGGTGTCCTCGAATCCATCAGAGCGAATGGAGTCGCTCTGAAGGCTCCGATCACGACGCCGATTGGAAAGGGTTTTCGCAGTGTCAACGTTTATCTGCGTCAGGAGCTGGGCCTTTATGCCTGTGTTCGACCGTGCAAAACATATAAAGGCGTCCGGACGTTCTTTGATGCGTGTAACGTGGACCTGGTGATCGTGCGGGAAAACACCGAGGACCTTTACGCGGGCGTGGAATTCAAGGCAGGCGAAGCTGTCACAGAGAAGCTGATCGGGCAGATCAACGCAGCGGCGACCGGCAAGAAGATCTCAACGGGCGTGAAGACCACCGGCATCAGCATCAAGCCGATGTCGATCGAAGGCACGACCCGCATCGCTGATTATGCGTTCAAATACGCCGTGGAGAAAAAGCGGAAATCGGTGACGTCGATTTCCAAGGCCAACATCATGAAGTTCACGGACGGATTGTGGTACGACGTAACTCGTGCTGTTGCGAATTCTTACAAGTCGAAGCATGAATGGGCGGATCTGGCAAAGAATGTCGCTCCGTCCGCGGACGCAAATGCCGGTCAGCTGAACGCCAGTGGTATCGTGTATATGGAACGTCTGATTGACAACATGTGCATGCAGCTGGTGCAGAAGCCCGAACAATACGACGTACTGGTGATGGGCAATCTCTACGGAGACATCCTGAGCGATCTCTGTGCGGGCCTCGTCGGCGGCCTGGGAGTTGCTCCGGGTGCAAACATCGGAGTGGATGGTGCCATCTTTGAGGCGACTCACGGCAGTGCTCCGAAGTACAAGGGCCAGAACAAAGTCAATCCGACGGCCCTCATCCTTTCAGCCAAGCTGATGCTGGAACACCTCGGCGAAGCCAGCGCAGCAGCGAGGCTGGAACAGGCTGTGGCGGACGTGATTGCTGAAGGCAAAGATGTGACTTACGACATGAAGCCCGACCGCAACGATCCGACCGCGGTGGGGACTCAGCAGATGGCGGAAGCGATCTGCCAACGGGTGAAGCAGCTTTGAGCGGAGTGCACTCTCTTGACTGATCCTGTGCCCGCGGGCGGTGCCTGGAGTGTGCAACTCGCCGTCGGAAGCGTCGACGGTTCTGAGCCGGATTTGAGGGGGCTACTCGATCTCTGGCTTCGACAATCGCCTCGACTCATCTGCGACATTCGGAGCGCGCTGGAAAACGACGATGCCGAGAAACTGCTGCTGGCCGCTCACACTCTGAAAGGGTCTCTTCAGATTCTGTGCGCCGAGAAAGCCTGTCTGTACGCAGCTGAGCTGGAAGCCGCCAGTCAGAAGCGGCAAGTGTTGACTGTAGCCAGCTCTCTGCCGAAGCTGGAGGCCGAGCTCGCCATCATTACCCGACTGGTGACAGCGTACATGAACACCCCGTGATCGTGCGGCCCGCGGTCAGTTGCAATTCTGCGGGGTGAGGAGCACTTCCATCTTCCGGAGGAGCCGATCCAGCTCGACGGGTTTTGTGTCATAGTCGCTGCAGCCGGCCTGCAGAGCTTTCTCGCGTTCGCCGTCCATCGCGTGGGCTGTCAGTGCCAGCACCGGAATGTGCTGCGTGACGGGATTCCGCTTGGGCTGCCGAGTGGCATGCCAGCCGTCGATGAGCGGCAGGCTCATGTCCATCAGAATCAGATCCGGCCGCTGTGATTCGGCCGCATCAATGCCAGCCTGGCCATCGACGGCAATCTGTACGTCGAAGCCGCGCCGCTGCAGTCGCCGCGACAGCATGTCCCGATTCATTTCGTTATCTTCGACCAGAAGAATCCGCTTCATGATACGATCTCGCATCCAACTGCGCAGCTGCGCTTCAGACAAACGTTGATCTCACGCAGCAATTCGTCACGCGAAATTGCCGACTTGTTGCGGATTTGCCGGACTTGTCCCTCCAGGCGGGCGCGGTCGTCCCGCGTGATGTCCCGGGCTGTCAGTACGACGATCGGTATCTTTCCGGTCAGACCCTGACGATTCAGTTCCGCTATCACTTCGAAACCACTCATCACCGGCATCATCAGATCCAGCAACATCAGATCCGGATGTCGGTCGGCGATGCTGTCGAGCGCCTCCTGGCCATTTCGTGCCTCCCGCACAGTACAGCCGCTCTTTGCGATCAGGCTTGCCAGCACTTGTCGACTGTCGTCATCGTCGTCGACGATCAGAATCTGACTCGGGGAATCGTTCACACAGACGCGCTTCAGAATCTCACTCAGACGCTTGCGATCCGGCGGCTTGATCAGGTAGTCCGCGACTCCCAGTGCATATCCCAACTCAGCATTGTCGACCATCGAGATCATCACCACGGGAATGTCGGCGGTGGTCGGATCTTCCTTCAGTTGCTGCAGTACCGCCCATCCGTCCATTCCGGCC
>JANNGQ010000359.1:0-7744 GCA_031403975.1 Planctomycetota bacterium | reverse complement strand
TTCAGGTCCGCAGCCCGATGACCTGCGAATGCACTCTGGGCCTGTGCCAGCAGTGCTACGGGATGGATCTGTCATCCGGAGACCTCGTCGAAATGGGCATGGCCGTCGGGATCATCGCTGCTCAGAGTATTGGTGAGCCGGGAACTCAGCTGACGATGAGGACATTTCACATCGGCGGAGTGGCGTCAAAAGATGTCGAGCAGAGCGAGCTGTTCTCCAAAAGGGCCGGTCAGGTGCGATTCACCCGGATTCGCAGCGTGATCAATGCGGAGGGCCGTCAGGTCGTGCTGGGTCGAAACGGTGAAATCAGTATCGTCGATGATCGCGGCCGTGAAGTGGAAAAACAGCGAGTCCCGAACGGAGCTGTGCTGGGAGTGACCGAGAATCAGGCCGTCCAGCCCGGTGAGGTGCTCTGCACCTGGGACCCGCACTCAATTCCGATTATCGCTCAGGTCGGCGGGCGTGCGCGTCTGGACGACTGTGTGGAAGGCCAGTCCATACGCACCGAGAAAGAACAATCGGGCAACCTGCGGCGCACGATCACAGAGCACAAGGCGGGACTGCATCCGCAGGTGATTGTGGAAGACGGTGCCGGAAAGATTCTCGACTTCTATTATCTGCCGGAAGGTGCGAGCCTCGAAGTAGAAGAAGGCGGTCATATTTCTGCGGGAACGGTGGTTGCCAAGACGCCTCGTGAATCGACCGGGACGCAGGACATTACCGGTGGTCTTCCGCGAGTCACTGAACTGTTTGAAGTCCGCAAGCCGAAGGACCCGGCTGTCGTGGCCGAAATCGACGGCGAAGTTGAATTCCCTCCGGAGAAAAAACGCGGTAAGCGAATCGTGCTGGTGAAGGGTGCCGACGGCACTGAACACGAGCATGTGATTCCTCACGGCAAGGATCTGCAGGTTCACCCCGGCGATATGGTCAAAGCCGGCGACGCACTGGTCCGCGGTCCCCTGGTTCCGCAGGACATTCTGCGCGTCAGCGGTGCTGAAGAAGTTCAGCAGTACCTGCTCCACGAGATTCAGAACGTGTACCGTGCTCAGCGGGTGGAAATCGATGACAAGCACATCGAAATCGTGATCGCGCAGATGCTTCGGAAGGTCCGCGTCGACAGTGTCGGTGATACGGATCTTCTGCCAGGTCTGCTGATCGACAAATTTGAACTGAAGAAGATCAACGATAATCTCGAAGCCATGGGCAAGATCACGGATCCCGGCGGGTCAGATTTCGAAATCGGTGACAGGGTTCTGTTGACGGATATCGAAGCCGTGAATGCGGACGTCAGCAAACCCGCCAAGCACACTTCACTGCGACGCGCCAAAGCCAGTCCGCAGTTGCTGGGCATTACCAAAGCGGCCGTGTCCAGCGAGAGCTTTATCTCGGCTGCCAGCTTCCAGGAGACGACAAAAGTGCTGACCGAGGCAGCCCTGGGCGGCAAGGTCGACAACCTCGTCGGGCTGAAAGAAAATGTCATTCTGGGCCATCTGATTCCCGCAGGAACTGGTTTCCATCTGCACCAGGATGCTCAGGTGCGGATTCATGATTCAGCGCTGAAGGAGCAGGAAGAACAGAAGGCTCGGATGAGAGCGGCCCGACACGATCTGATGGGGCAAATGGACGTACAGGCTCGTCGAGTCGACCCGGATCGTCCATCCGCACCATCGCTCGCGGATCTGACTCAGGATGACCTGATCTGAGCCGACCGGTTGCTGGACGGCTTTCGGCGGCAGGAAGGTTTTCTTTCCTGTTCGCTCCAGTCAACACAGCTGTCCGGAATTAGACTGATCGCCGACACGCAAGGTTGACGATCAGGGCTGTCATGGATAAAGTGGCGGGTTTTCCGCATTTCTGCAGAGATGTGGCCTGCCGTCGATGAGTTTCTGGTTCTCTTGGTTTTGTCTGGCGAATCATGCCCACGATCAATCAGCTTGTTCGAAAACCCCGAAAAACGCAGTCTTCAAAATCAAAGACTCCCGTTCTTGAAGGTTGCCCTCAGAAGCGAGGCGTCTGCCTTCAGGTCAAGACCGTCACTCCGAAAAAGCCGAACTCGGCTCTTCGAAAAGTGGCTCGTGTCCGCCTGTCCAACGGCAAAGAAGTCACGGCTTACATTCCGGGGGAAGGTCACAACCTGCAGGAGCACTCGATCGTGCTGATCCGCGGTGGTCGTGTTCGTGACCTGCCGGGTGTTCGCTATAAGATCATTCGTGGTGTGCTGGATACGCTGGGCGTGTCCGATCGGCGTCAGGCTCGCAGCTGTTACGGTGCCAAGCAGCCAAAAGGCGGCGGCGCTGCAGCGGCAGGCAAGAAGAAATAGCTGTCCTGTTTTCCTTCCTGCCATGAAACAAGGTTCGGTTTGAGTGGTTTTGCGGCCGACTGCGGTCGTGCTGTTTTTGAAGTGTGACAGAGAGTCAACAGAGATGGTCAAGAAGTTCACCGCCAGCCGTAAGCAGCTGAAACCAGACACTCGATTCAGCAATCTGCTGGTTTCGAAGTTCGTCAACTGTCTGATGTACGACGGCAAGAAGAGCGTTGCCAGTGGTGCGTTTTACCGGGCGATGGACATGGTTCAGAAACAACTTCCGAATGAGAATCCAGTCGACGTGTTTCTGGCCGCCGTCGACAATGTGAAACCGTCAATCGAAGTGCGTTCCAAGCGAGTCGGCGGGGCCACTTACCAGGTTCCGACGCCCGTGAATCCCCGACGTCAGCAGGCCCTGTCGATCCGTTGGATTCTGGAAGCGGTTCGCGGACGCAAGGGTCGCCCGGTCGATAAATCCCTGGCAGAAGAATTCGTGGCCGCATTCCGCCGGGAAGGTGCCGCAATGAACAAACGCGAAAACGTTCATCGCATGGCCGACGCCAACAAGGCGTTTTCCCACTTTGCATGGTAGTGCGTTCCGTTCATGTGCTCCCCACAATCAAATCGACGTCGACACCTGAAGATGCTATTCTGATCGGGTTCGGATCGTGTTGCAGACACTCAACACGAAGGGAATGCCCACCTTCGGACTTCGCTGTCGTTGAACAGCGGCAACGGCCCATTTTCCGGAAACATGACCCACAAGACGTTCGTTTCGCGTTCGATGTATTCCGTCGCGATCGGCATATTGCTGGTGGTAGCGCATGTGCGGGGCTGGACGGTGGAGAGGCAGGACAGCCCTGCGGGGCTGAGCGCTCCCGCTGCAGATCATGCGGCTGCTTTCAACCTTCACGTCAATCCACTACTGCACCAGTACTGTGTCCGGTGCCATAACGCGGACAACATGGAGTCCGGCATTCGCGTTGATCAATTAGCCGCCGTGCCGGAAGACAGACAGATCGCCCTGTGGAAGGACATCCTGCAGCAGGTTGCCGACGGAAACATGCCGCCGGCTGATGAACCTCAGCCGACAGCCGAACAGCGCAGGTTGATCTCAGAGTGGATCACGGGGGCCTTAACCGCGGCCCGATCTCGCATTACGCCCAAGAATGGTTCGCTGCGGCGGCTGACTGTGGCGCAGTACCGCAACACGCTCCGGGACCTGTTGGGATTGGAGGAAGATCTCACCGATGTGCTGCCGCCGGATGGCATCTCCGGCGACGGGTTTGCCAACAACGGTCAGACGATGGTCATGTCGCCGCTGCAGGTGGAGTCCTGTTTCGACATCGCCGAGAGATCACTCGAATTGTGCATCGTGGACGAAAGCACGAAGCCCGTGATTCAGACGTTTCGCATGGACTTCGGATCCTCGATCAATCCGACACCGTGTCCTGACAATCTGGTGCTCGGGGCCAACAGCGCTTTGCTGGGCAACGCGGACTTTGTGGTGACCGAACTGAAGCCGTCAAAGCCATTCGAGTATCAGCCGTTTGCGATGCAGACCGCGTACCGGTTCATCGAAGGCTACGTTGGCAACGACACGATTCGAGCCTGGAAGGAATTCGACAGCATCTACCATTCTGTATTCGCCTGTATGCGAGGATCGCCAGGTTATCCAAAGGGGAGTGCTTTTCAAGTGGTCCCGAACGGATTGCTTTTGCGGCCGGCGATCCCCAGTCCCGAGATCTTCGGTCAGTCTGACACCTATGGGCCGATGGCCAATTTCAAGATCTCGTTGCGCGAGTTGCCGGACCGGGGCAATTTCCGAGTTACGGTGAAGGCGGCACGCTACGACGATGCTTTGCTTCTGGATGCCGGTACTCCTGTGAGCGGCAAGGCGCTAGCCGCCGGTCAGGGAAAAATACCGGCGGCTGGCACTCAATGGCACTCGCTTTGGCGGATTTGCCACAGTGTAGAACAGTTGTCTCAACTGTTCCGCGCGCGACCGGATGAACAATTGGGGACAATTGTTCCACAAAGTGAGTGCCATTGGGCTGGCGCCGTGCCGCTCACAGAAGCGAATGAAACCGAAAGTCCTCCATCCACAATCATTGCGGATTTGTCAGCTTCGCCCGCAGTGAACGTCACGATCAGACAGGACGGCATCTATCAAGTGGATGTGTTCTGCGCGCCAGGAGAATCACAGGGGCTGTTGTCGTTGGAATTGGGTGAGCGGCAATTTGCGGGGCAGCTCCTGGAACAGGTGGGCAATACTGCTGAACAGCAGACGGCTTTCATGATCGTTCGATTGCGGGCGAGCGAGCTGAAGCTGAAAGCGCAATACGGAGACAATGCCCGGCTGCGATGCATTGTTTTCACCCGATTGGACGACGTCAGCGAGCCGGCTCGGCGGTTCAGAACGTTCGAACAAAGATCGCCGCGGCTGGGAGTTCATCTCGGCCTGCGTCGCGACTGCGGCAGCACGTTGACGCAGGTCGGCGGGCCTCGGCCCGTTCCGGGGAGCGAACTTCAGGAGTTCGTGTTTGAAGGGGCAATCAACGATTTTCCGACTCCCGAGGTGGAGCAGGGAAACGTCAACTACCTGGCCGGCATTCGCGAGATCGGAGTTCGCAGCGAATACACCGACGGCCGCGACATGCCTCGACTGCTCGTGCGCTCGGTGGAGTTCGAGGGACCGCTTTATGCGTCATGGCCGCCGGCGACTCATCGCAGCATCTTCATCGAGTCGCCGCACAAGAACGATCCCGCGGTTTATGCTCAGGAGGTGATCAATTCGTTCGCCACGCGAGCCTTTCGTCGACCCGTCACGGCCACCGAACTGGAATCGATCTTCGGCGTCTGGACGAAATCGTTCGCTGAAAAGCGGGAGGCTCGTCGCACGACTGTCCCTACGGACCCTCACGGGTTCGGCGACCTGGAAGACTTTCGTCAGAGCATCAGGGATGCGTTGCTTGTCGTGCTGACGTCGCCTCAATTCTTGTTCCTGATCGAGAACAGCAGCAGCCCGGACGCGGAGCCGCTCGACGGCTTCGAGTTGGCCTCGAAGCTGTCATACTTTCTATGGAACGCGCCGCCGGACCAGCGTCTGCTCGACCTGGCCGCGAAGGATGGACGTAGCCGAACTCATGAGAGTTCGGACGAAAGTCTCACGACATCCGCTACGGGGCCAGCGAGCGCCCTGCATCAGTCGCTGGATGCAGAGATCGAGCGGATGATCCACGACCCGCGTTTCGGGCAATTCCTGAGCGAGTTTGTGACGCAATGGTTGAGCCTCGACAAGTTCGATGTTGTAGCCGTGGATACTCAGCGCTACCCGACGCTCACACGCGATACGAGAACGCAGTTGCGGCAGGAGCCGGTTCAGTTTTTGCGGTATCTGATTGAACAGGATCTGCCGCTGCGGAACGTGGTTCAATCAGACTTCCTGTTGGCGAACGAAGTCGTTGCGAGCTACTACAATCTGGCCGACCGCACGGAAAGCGGGTTTCAGTTTGTCCCGATCAGGCACGAGAACGAGCATCTGGGAGGCGTACTGACTCAGGCCGGAATCCTGGCAGGGCTGTCGGACGGTCGGGAATCCAATCCGATCAAACGAGGAGCCTGGCTGGCCCGCAAGATCATCGCCGAACCACTCGATGACCCACCGCCGAACGTGCCGCAGCTCAAGGAGGACGACAGCGCGAATCTGACGCTCCGTGAAAAACTGGAGCGTCACCGCAGCCAGAAAGGCTGCGCCAAATGTCACGCCGGCATCGATCCGTGGGGGATTCCGTTTGAATCGTTCGACGCCGGCGGCCTGTGGAAGAACACGTCCCTCACGGAGTCCCGTTCCACACTTCCCGATGGCACCGAAGTTCAGGACCTGAATGGCCTGAAGGCTTACCTGGCAGAAGACCGCATCGATCAAGTTGCCTTCAGCTTCCTGAAGCACTCCGCCTGTTATGCTGTCGGCCGAAGTCTGACCTGGAATGAACTCATGTTTCTCCAGGAACAGTGCGTCCCGCTGAAAGCCCACGATTACCGCTTGCAGGAACTGCTGCGGTTCGTCATCAAGAGTGATCTGTTTTTGAAGAAATAGGTGTTCAGGCCATCTTCGGCTACGCGCGAGAATTTGCCTCTCGGATATTGTCCGACCTGCAGCACTCCGGCATATGCGGGATCCTCCAGCATTTGGATGACGGTGTTCATTCGAAACGAATTGCCGTATGTGGTCTTGAGGCCGGCATCCTATGATCAAGTTGACGGACTCTGTGAAGACGGCCGAGGCAGCGGAGATCCTCGGCGTATCCCAAAACACCCTCCGCAAATGGGCTGCTACAGGGACAATTCCGATGCATCGGAATCCTGCCAGTGGCTACCGTCTGTTCAAGCGAGGCGATCTGGAGAAATTTCTGGCACGAGTCGAACGCGCTGTGAAACCGAAGGCGTGAGCGTAAGATGGAATCAGAGTCTCAGACCAGACGCAATCGGATCGACGGATGTCTGAGAATGGCGGGATGGGAGATCGTGCCAAATTCCGAGACTCTCAATCTTGCTTCGCTGCGCCATCACGCCGTCGAAGAATTTCCGACGGCCAACGGCCCGGCAGATTACGCATTGGTTGTTGATGGAGTCATCCTGGGAATCGTCGAAGCGAAGAAGCTCACACTGAGCCCCTCGGGGGTGCTGGTCCAGGCGAAACGTTATTCCGAAGGCGTCTCGGAAAGCCCGTTGAACTATTCCGGGGCTCGTGTCCCGTTTCTCTACGCAACCAACGGCGAAGTCATCCGCTTTCATGACGTTCGCGACTCACAGAATTTGTCGCGAACGATTGAAAAGTTTCACACACCTGCAGCTCTGCGAGAGTATTTTTCGCGCACCGATTCTGCGCGGGACTGGTTTGCCAACAATCCGCCCGGTCATTCCAAACTGCGTGACTACCAGAAGGAAGCCAACGCGGCGGTCGAAAAGGCCATCCTGGAGGGCAAGCGACAAATGCTTCTGGCGATGGCGACAGGGACAGGAAAGACATTCACGACGGTCAATCAGGCCTACCGGCTGTTGAAATCCGGGAGTGCCAAACGAATCCTGTTCCTTGTCGATCGCCGAGCCCTGGCGGCACAGGCCGTTCGGGCGTTCTCTGTGTTTGAACCCGAGCCAAACAAGAAGTTCGACAAGATCTTTGAGGTCTACAGCAATCGTTTTCAAACGGACGACTTTGGAGACGACGATGCATTTGATCCCAAAGTGTTGCCTGCCGACTATCTGCTGAAACCTCAGGCAAAACACACATACGTCTACGTCTGCACGATTCAGCGAATGGCCATATCAATACTTGGACGCCAGGCGGTGTTTTCCGAAGACGGCGATGACGTGGACGAAGACGCCGAGCCACTCAACATTCCGATTCACGCCTTCGACATCATCTTTGCGGATGAA
>JANNGQ010000358.1:0-8606 GCA_031403975.1 Planctomycetota bacterium | reverse complement strand
GAGCCGAAAGGTAATCAATCCCTAGCCCGGTCATTCCCAGTGTCGACAGACTCATCGCGACCAGCAGTGTCTGTATCAGCACAACGACCGTACAGGGCCCGCGGTATTCCAGCGCCAGCCGCAGCAGCCGGCGCAGAAGTTTCTTTGAGGACACCTTGCCGCGACCGGAGGGCTGCGCCTGTCCACTTGCATTCGTTCCTGAGATTCCAGACACCGCCGTCAGCCTTCTTCTGCAACAACACTTTCCGAGTTCCAGTGTCTGACAATCAAATCCCTCGCTTCGGCTCCACCGGAGTATATGTCCGATTGTCAGCAGACGAACAGAAGGATTCTCTCTCCCGCAGAAAATGCGCGGCGATCGGAATCTGGATTTCATTGAGCAATCGATTGTCCGTCTCAGCGAACAAGCCTACGCTCCCGGATTCCGCATACGCCAGGCGGGCTGGCCTTCAGTGACTGGACATGTCAGTTTCGAGTTTGTCCGGCGTGGAATTGAACAGTAACACATCAAAGGTGTCGTCGAGCATGTCCGCTCTGGTCGAGCTAACCAATCTGACGAAAGATTACGGCCGCTTCCGGGCATTGAACGATGTCAACCTCACCGTGCAACCGGGGATCACCGGCCTGCTTGGCCCGAACGGCGCGGGAAAAAGCACTCTCATCAAAGTCCTGCTCGGCCTGGTGCGGATCACCCGGGGTTCCGGACATGTGCTGGGGTTTCGGCTGGGGACGTCCGCCGATCAGATCAGGACTCAGATCGGCTACATGCCGGAGGATGACTGCTACATCCACGGCCTGTCTGGAATTGAGTGCATTCAGGTCGCCGCCAGGCTGTCGCGCATTCCCTCGACTGAAGCGCTTCGACGGGGACATGAGATTCTCGACTTCTGCGGAGCGGGTCAGGAACGATACCGGCCTGTTGAAACCTACTCGACCGGAATGCGTCAGAAGCTGCGGTTCGCAATGGCCATCGTTCATGATCCGCAGCTGCTGATTCTGGACGAACCGACGTCGGGACTTGATCCGGAAGAACGCGAGGCAATGCTGAACCGAATCCGGATTCTCGCAAGGGACTTTCACAAATCGGTGATTCTCTGCACACATATTCTTCCGGATGTGCAGACTGTCTGCCATCGCGTCATCATTCTGGCAGCCGGGTCAGTGCGTGTCAGTGACTCGCTGGAGACGCTGTGTCGGATGCCGAACCCGTCAATGACTGTCAGCATAACGGGAGAAGCTCTGCGCCTGCGGACAGAGCTGCAGAACCGCGGGGTGGGTGCGGAAACCGTGTCACAGTTTCAGCTGCGAGTCACGGGAGACGCGGTGCAGCTCAACGACGTGCTCTGGTCAGCAGCAGCGGAGGCAGAGTGTGTCATCCGCGGACTGACGCCGTCCAGGAATTCACTGGAGCAGATTTTTCTTGACGCCGTCCGCGAGGTGCATCGTGCCGATTCATAATCTGGGTTACCGCGAGTGGAAGGGCGAGCTTGAGTCGTCATCAACTCGCTGGACGGTCGTCGCCGAAATCAGCATCCGCCGTGCCTGGCAAAGCACCTGGCTGCGGCGACTGATGTTCTTCTCGTGGGTCCCCGCTGTGGTCATGGGCTTCATGATCTTTCTGTTTGAGCAGTCAGAGAAGCAGGACAGCGGAGCCCGTGAGATCTTCGTCGATCTCGCCCGGGTCTTTCTTGAGGGGAGCCAGCGCGACCGGGAAACATCAAGGATCGTTCTGTCGGAGATTCTGGGTTCCGGCGGCCAATCGGTTGCCGAACAGCGGCACATCTTCTGGTCAGCGCTGCTGCTGAATCTCTTTCAGCGATCACAGCCCTTTCTGCTGATTCCGATTGTTGGTGTCATCGCTCCGCCGCTGATTTCACAGGACGTCCGGTCTCGCGCATTCCTGCTGTACTTCTCCAGACCGCTGACCAAGATCCAGTACATCCTGGGCAAAGCAGCGACGATTATTCTGTATCTTTCGATGATCACTCTGTTTCCGGCCCTGCTGCTGTTTTTTGTGGGTGTACTGCTGTCACCTGATCTCTCGGTACTCTCTGCAACGTGGGATCTTCCGATCAGGATATGTCTCGTATCTGCCATCATTATCATTCCATCAACGTCGCTGGCCCTCATGCTCTCGTCTCTGACTTCGGAGTCCCGATTCGCATCATTCGGATGGTTTGCGATCTGGATTTTCGGATCCCTGACACATGAAGCCGTCGTTCCCTTCATGAAGGCGGGCGACAGTTCTGTTGCAGAATGCATGTCGCTGTTTCATATGTTCGGTGATGTCGCGGGCTGGCTGCTGGAACCGCGGCTGGCTACAACCGGAATTGAAACGCGGCTGATCACGCTGGGTGTTCTGACCGCCGTGTCTCTGGCTGTGGTCTACCGCCGCGTATCCGCACCGATGAAGATCTGACCGGCTGTGGCCCGAACATCGCCGCGCGGGCTGTCTGTGTCGCTCGGGCTGACTGTGTCGCTCGGGCTGACTGTGTCGGTCAACCCTTCAGCACTTTGCCGATCGTCTCCTTCAGCACATTCGCGCTCTGTACAAGGGCCGTCTTTTCCTTCGACCAGAGTTCCACTTCGATGTGGCGCTTCACGCCGCTGCGACCAATCACGGTGGGGATTGACAGACATACGTCGCGAAGTCCGTAGGCCCCGTTCATCAGCGAACTGACCGGATGAATCCTCTGGTCGTCCAGCGCGATGCTGTGGACGACATCGGCGATCGAGACACCGACCGCAAAGCCGGCTCCGCCTTTCTTCTTGATGACCTCCGCGCCGCTGCCCCGAGTCTTCTTTTCGATTTCCGCAATCACGTTCGCATTCACGCCGGGATACTTGTCCAGAGGCAGATTGGCGATCTGAGCCATCGACCAGATCGGGACCATGCTGTCACCGTGTTCGCCGAAGATCGTGACGCTGACCTGCGTCGGAGTCACGTCAAGTCGCTGAGCCAGCAGACTCCGCAGCCGAGTCGTATCGAGTACCGTTCCGAGCCCAATGACCCGGGCTGCCGGCAGTCCGAGTTCCTTCACGGCAAGATAAGTCAGAACATCGACGGGATTTGACACCACGAAAACGATCGCGTCCTTTCGGAATCCATGCTTCTGCATGTCCGCCATGATTCCGCGGAACAGAACCACGTTTCTGTTGATCAGGTCCAGTCGGCTCTCATCGGGTTTGCGGCGCAAGCCGGCCGTGATGACAATCACGTCGCTGTCATGACAGGATTCGGTTCCGCCGGAGGTAATCTTCTGTGGTGCCATCAGGGCCGCACCGTGCAGCAGGTCGAGGGCCTGCCCTTCGCACAGTTCCTGATTGACGTCGATCAGGTTGATCTCACTGACAATCTTCCCGGCCTGCAGCGCAAACCCGGCACAGGAACCTACGAGTCCGCCACCGCCGATAATGCTGACTTTCATGTTCACAATCCACAATGTTAAGAGCGGGCCTGGAGACGTGTCGGTCATGCCTGCCGGGCAGGACTTCGCGGCTTGCCGCGACCTGAATGCACTCCATCTTGCCGAACCAGCCTGTTTCCAACTCAAACGTCGCGCTGGTCCGCCGTCGGCGGAAGTCCTTTCCGGCAGAAAGGACCTACTGCCTTCCGTTACGCCTTTCCGAGCGCGGCGAGGACCTGATTGGTAATGAGCTGCACCAGGTCATCGCTGATGGCCGCTGGCCTCGGATCGCAGGGTTCACCACACGGCCTTTGAAGGATGCCGGGATACTCGGGAGCCTTGTCGAAGGCTCGCTGGACCGGAATGTTCTCCTTGTACCCTTCACGAAACGCACTATTGCCGCAGAGGTCACAGTCTTCGTTGTGGAAGCGAGGATCGTCGAAGCCCCATTTCTTTTTCAGGTCGAGCAGTTCGCGGCTCTTCTGTTCGCTCAGGTACTGCGGCTGACCAATCTGCTTTGCCAGCAGCAGAATCCGACAGTAAGCGTCAAGGATTTCTGTCTTCCAATACGCATCTTCCAGTGACTTGCCGAACGTAACCGTTCCGTGGTTCTTCAAAATGATGGTGTTGGTCGCCTTCAGGAACGGTACCACGGTCTCGGCGAATCGCTGATCGCCGGGAGTCTCGTAGGGAGCGATCGGGACTTCGCCCATGAAGACTTCGACTTCCGGCAGTATGCACTGCGGAATCGGCTCACCCGCAACAGCAAACGCTGTCGCATGAGGCGGATGGCAATGCACGACGGCCTTGACGTCAGGACGATGTTTCATGATGGCCAGGTGCAGCAGGACCTCGCTCGTTCGTTTGCGAACGCCTGCAATCTGTTTACCCGCCATGTCGACCGCACAGATGTCATCCGGCTTCATGAAGCCCTTACAGATCATCGTCGGTGTGCAGAGAACTTCGTTCTCGCCGACTCGAATGCTGATATTGCCATCGTTCGCAGCCGCGAAACCCTTGTTGTACACGCGCCGGCCGATTTCGCAGATCTCTTCCTTGAGTCCTCGATCGTTGATGCCGCTGTTCCATTTGTTGGCCATGATTGTTGCTTTGAAAAAGGGTTGTCGGTTCCTGGTTCTCAGTGTTCAGGGATGAGTTGTGAGATATTGATACTTCGTTTTCAGATGGCCCTGCGATTCACTGAAACCTGATCACCAGAATCTGAAAACTATCAGACGCTGACCATGTCTAATATCGCGGCGTTGTACGCATCGATTGGTTTAGAGGCCGGATAAAATGGAGTCGACGCTTCCGCACTTTCCGTAACGGCCAGCAGGCTGCCGATTCCCGCTCCCATTTCGTCATAAATCACAATCGGTTCCGTCCGTCCGGATTCGTCTCCGTTCAGACCTGCGTGCATCAATGGAACCGCCAGCTTCCAGGTGGCACCCGTCAGGGACGGATGCCACTGAGAAAGCGTGACGCGTCCGATGCATTCCATAATTCTCATCGTGCGCCTCCGTCCGAAAGTTCGATCCAGGTGGCCGCCGGTGCGACGGAGGATACTGCCAGAGCCCTCAGCAGTTTCAGCAGTTCTCCAAAGGACCAGCCAGATGATGCCACACACACGATCTGAGGTCTCATCAGCGACATCAGTGTGAGAAGGTCTGTCGCCGGAGTGATCACAGCCGCACGCATAGCCGGATTGCGATTCAACAGACAGGCCACGACTGACGGTTCGCCTCCGCAACAGGTGACAATGCCACGCGACAGATTGTCCGCAGCTGCGGCGGCAGCAGCGAATTCTGTCGATGCAGTCAGAGTTTTCCATCCTGCAGCTGAGCCGGCGGAATCAGCCGTCGAGTTTGTTCCGACCGAAATCAGAGTCCCCGTGGTCACCGTGCCGTCTGCGCCGCTGATCCGGCTCGACAACCGTACCGAGTTTCGTCGGATGAAGTCTCGACCGGATGGAGTGATCACCGCCCCGGGATGCAGCGCGATTGCTCGGCCAGCCGCCTTGGCGGCAATCAGCACGGGCTCAGTGACAACGCGGCTGCTGATCGTGAGTGTGCCGGTATCTGTCACCACCAGCGCGGAATCGCCCGGCGTCGTGGCGGGACTCTGCATGCCCCGCATGACGTTCTGGACAATCTGTTCAATGAATTCCGCGCTGATGGTCATTGTTCGTCCAGAATCCCCTGCACAGAAAACCTGATCGGCGAGTCCTTTCGACCGGTCAATTGCTGAACGTATTTCGTGTCGCTCGTAAAAAACACATGATCGCCCTGGCGAGCCCCGAGTGGGTCGATGGCCAGCTGCGGGAACTCATCCGGTTCGTTGTTGATATCCAGCGGCTGCAACACGATCAGCTTCCATCCGTCGAGCGAAGCATGCTTGACGGTTGCTGTGGCGTGGCCGATGACTCGTGCGGTCTGCATGATCGTCCTCTACTGTTGTCCCGCCGCTCCGTCGGCGGGGATTCTTCTCTCGTCCATTAGCTCCGCCACCAGGAATTCCTACTGTCGTCCCGTCACTCCGACAGGAGGATTCCAGCCGACGGAGCGGCTGGCCAACAGTAAATCGCAGTCCGCCTTAGTCCCATCGGAAAACTGAAAACTGAAAACTGAAAACTAAATGATCCTGAGATCATCCACCATGACACATCTCCGCTGACGCGTAAACGTCATCGGGCTCGTCACGCCTTCACCAGTGGGAGTCGCGATGCTGAACGACAGAAAACCCTCGCCGCCAAGACCGAGTCCCGCCGTGCAGGGGCCGTTCTTGACGAACAGAGTCGTATTCATCACGCGGCCCATCTTGGTGATCGTATGGACGTCGCGGGAATGAATAATCGCCGTATGGCCGAAGCCATGTTCGTATTTCCTGGCCAGAGCAATAGCATGATCGCTGCAGTTGGCTTTCACAAACGGGATGAACGGCATCATTTGCTCTTCAGTAACGAACGGATTGTGTTCGTCCGTTTCGCCATACAGGATCAGAGTGCTCACCGGAATGTTCAGACCGATCTGAGCCGCCAGCCAGGATGCATCTTTGCCGATAAAATCACGATTCAGAACATGATGCCCGCCCGGTTCCTTCGGAGGACCAAACGCCTTGGCGGTGAACGCGGCGACCTGAGTCGCGTTGAGTCGATAGCCGCCGTGGCTGGAAACGGCTGTCATCAGCTGATCAAAGATCTCCTTGACCGCGAAGATCTCTTTTTCACTGATGCACAGGAGGCTATTATCGAACGCTGCTCCCGCGACGATCGACTTTGCCGCGTTGTCGATGTCGGCCGTTGCGTCCACGACCACCGGTGGATTGCCAGGCCCCGCCACGATCGCCCGCTTCGGACTCTGGAGTGCCGCTCGAGCCACCGCCGGACCTCCAGTCACCACCAGCAGTTTCACACCGCGATGGTCGAACACCTGCTGAGCCGACTCTATCGATGGCGTTTCGATGATGTTGACTAAGTTTTCCAGACCCGTGGCAGCGTAGATGGCTTTGTTGAACCGTCGGACACCTTCACTGGCAACCTTCGCTCCGCTCGGATGCGGATTGCAGACGATCGTGTTTCCTGCGGCGACCATGTTGACGACGTTGCCGGCCAGCGTCGGCAGAGAATGCGTTACAGGAGTGATCGCACCGATGACTCCGAATGGTGCATACTCCGTGATCGTCAGCCCGTGGGTGCCGCTGACCGCCTCTGTCCGCAGGAACTCGATACCCGGCACGGTCTTAATCGCCTGCAGCTTGGCGATTTTGTGTTCCAGACGACCAATCTTCGTCTCTTCGAACTCCATCCGACCCAGCTCTTCGGCCTGTTCGTCGCAGATTCTCTTCACGATGTCGATTGCCGTCCGGCGCTGTTCCAGCGAGGCGCGAGAGAGCTTCTCGAAGCCCTTCTGTGCGGCCTCAACGGCTTCATCGACAGTGTCGAACACTCCCCATTTCTGGTTCGCTGCGCCGTTTGAGTGACTGTTGCTTCGTCCTGAAAGTTGAGTCAGTACTTCCTGTACGACCTGTCGGATGGTCTGTTCTGTCGTTGCCTGCACGTTGATCGTTCTCTCTGTCTCGCGACAGCTCCCTGTCGCATACTGTTGTCCCGCCGCTCCGTCCGCGGGGATTTCATTGTCCTTGTTCGATCCGCGACTCTTGTCCCCTCTCCCCCGATTCGTCTGCGAGTGTTCGCATCATGGTTCAATGCAGCTTCGCCGCAGACGAATCGGGGGAGAGGGCCAGGGTGAGGGGGCCGCCTTTATCCTCGAACGCTGCAAACCAAAGCCCCCACATCCCCCCTGTCGGGCACCATATCCCCCCAATCGGGGGAGAAGGGACACGTTGAAAGCTGTCTCTTTCCACCTTCGTCACTCGACTCGCAAGACTCCCGTCGACGATTCGACGAGCCTACATGACCTGCAATTCCCTCAACTTATCTTCGACCCACCATGACACCTTGCTCCGCGTCGGAAACTTCACCAGCATCAAGCACACGAGCAGAGTCACGACTCCCAGCGACGCCACGCAGTGTTCAGCCATCATCGCTATGAGATTGAAGAACGCCGCACCTTCCAGCAATGCAAGTCCGACGATCAACGTCGCCTGGTAGATCCCGACAACCCGCTGCGTCCTTTCATCGTCCGATTTTTGAGCCAAGCCTTCCGCGACCGCTTGCCTGAGTTGATTCCTGAACGAGATGGCCGGGATCACGAAGTGCAACACGATCATCAGGAATCCAAACCCCGCCGCCATCATCGTCAGCGTTTCTGGCTTCCCGCTGATGTCGCCCTGAGTCAGCACGAGGACGACTCCAAGGAACATCAACACTCCCATCATCAGAGCCACCGCGATGATCTGCATCCCGCGAACCGCAGCCTCAAACTTCGGTGCCTGCAGTTCAGTTGCAGAATTGTTCAGATCGTCACCAACTGAGTACGGGTTGTGATTCATCGCCATTCTCTTCTACTGCGTCACGCACCCGCCTTGAAAATTGTTTTCGCTTTCACCTGAACCGTATCCACGATCCCGATGATCGCTGCATCAATCGGAAGCTCTTTCGTCCCCGGTGTGAACCGCGCACTGGAACCCTGAACACACAGAACTACTTCACCTTCTCCGGCACCGACCGTATCGACGACCACAAAAGATCGACCGGTTGGTTTCAGACTCTTCTGATCTTTTTCATCGACTCGCAGGGGT
>JANNGQ010000357.1:0-4705 GCA_031403975.1 Planctomycetota bacterium | reverse complement strand
CTGCAGCCGCGTTCCGGTGCGGTGACTGCAGATGTTTCGGAAGCGCATTTCAGTCCACAGGACAACTGCCCCGGACGGATCCGCACACTGCTGGCTCAGTCTGAACGAACGGTCGATCTGTGTGTGTTTACGATCACCGATGATCGACTGACGTCCTCAATCATCGAGGCACATGCCCGAGGCGTCCGGATTCGCATCATCACCGACAACGACAAGGCGGCGGATCTCGGTTCCGACGCCGACCGCTTTCTTCAGGCTGGCATCGGACTGCGAACAGACCGGTCACAGTATCACATGCATCACAAATTCGCACTGTTCGACGGAGCACTACTGCTGAATGGAAGCTACAACTGGACTCGCGGTGCGGCAATGAACAACGAAGAGAATTTTATCATCACCAGCGATCGCCGACTGATCACGGCGTTTGCGAAAGCGTTTGAGAAACTCTGGGAGCACGTCGGGACAGCGCCGTCGTGAAACATCTGTGAACTGCTGAATCGAGCGAATCCGTCGCATCCGGCCTGTCGGCCACCTTCTGCGGCCGGTCAACCCCCTCATCCGGCCTATCGGCCACCTTCTCCCCCTTCGAGGGGGCGAAGGGACGTGGAGAGGACAATGAAATGCTCAACAAAATCCGCGGCCGCATCATTGTTCACAGGAGCGCAGTGCGATCAGGCAGTAGGCCGTGACGAGGTTCGGGTCGCCTTCGTACCAGCGATCTGCCGGATTCAGCCAGCTTCCGTTTGGCTGCTGGAGTGAAGCGAGTTTCTCGCTCAGCTCTTTCTTCCAGTCGTGGCGAATTCCCTTTGCGTCTTCGAACTCTTCACTGCCGAGCACCGACATCGTCTTGGCAAACGTCTGAAAATAGTAGAACAGTCCCTGCTGTCCCATGGCCGGATTCTCGTCCAGCGTGTAGTTCTTGCGAATCCACGCGGTTGCCGCTTTGACTCGCTGATCGTCCTTCTTCAGCCCGGCATAGACCATGCTCTTGAGCCCCGCGTAGGTGATACTGCCGTACGATTTGTGACCGCCGTTTTCGGTCACTCCGGCTTTGGATTCCCCGCCCCCGGCGGGCGTGTAGATGAATCCGCCGTCATTCACCTTGCCGGCAAAGCTGAGCGTGTTGTGAGCGGACTCAAGATTCTGAGCGCGGGACACAAAGACCAGAGCTCGTTGCATCGCCGGATCATCTTCGGCCACTCCCGCCTTTTTCAAGGCCTCAATAAGAAACTGAGTGTTCGACATGTCCGGCCGCTGCTTGCTGTCGTATCCGCCGCCGCCGTAGGCTCCGTCACTGGATTCGATGCCCTCGCCTTCGTCCCACTGAAGGCCACGCAGAAACTGTTCGGCCCTGCCGATGACTTCGTCAAACCGACCGTCAGTGTTGGCCTCTGCAAGGGCCAGGACCGAAATGCAGGTTTCGTAATTCTGATGCCGACTTCCGGAAGCATGAATCCCGCCTGAAGGCTGCTGGCTGGCGATCAGGAATTCGAGTCCTTTTTTGACCAGCGGATCATCGGTCGACTTGCCCGACAGGATCAGCGATGTCGTCACGAGACCGGTGATTCCGACTGCATCAGAACTGGTCCATGAACCATCAGTGCTCTGAGTCACTTCCAGAAACTGAATTGCCTTCACCTGCATCTCATCGATCGTCTGCGCTCCCGAGGTGGCCGTCAGACCAACCACAGTCAACAACACTGCGAATACCCGAAGAGCCTGAGTTGTCATGTTCTTAATCCAGATCTTACTCATGATCTCAATCCCGTCACTGACCTGTCGTCTCCACGCGGCGTACGGACATTGTCCCTACGAATCTCCAACGCTACCTTTTCAACACCATCTCATCCAGATTCAGAAGCACGTTGCTGACGACCGTCATGGCCGCAGCGTTGACCGGATTCATTCCGTCCGGAAGCGCGCCGAGTGGATCGGAGGCGAGCTTTATGGCGCTGTCGGGCTGTGCGGACAGTTCGCGCCTGGCGTCTTCGAACAGGGCCTCTAATGCAGCGAGTTCATTCTCCGTCGGGGACCGAAGAACGCAGCGTTGAAAGCCGACGATGATCTGATCGCGAAGTGAACCGTCGCATGACAGCATGACTCGGGCCAGGGCTTGAGCGGCTTCGACGTAGACGGGATCGTTCAAAGTCACGAGAGCCTGCAACGGCGTATTCGTGCGATTACGTCGGAGAGTACAGACCTCGCGGTTGGGAGCATCAAACGTCGCCATCGACGGATAGGGATTGCTGCGACGCCAGGTCGTATACACAGCGCGCCGGTAGCGGTCTTCGCCCATGCTCGTCTGCCAGTCTGTTGAACTGCCGAACGCGGCAGTCAGACCGAGATTCGGCTGAGGCGGCTTGACCGGGGGTCCGTACATTTTTCTGCTGAGCAGCCCTGCCGCAAGCAGTGCCTGATCACGAACCATTTCCGCACTGAGGCGCACTCGCGGGCCTCGGGCCAGCCAACGGTTGTCAGGGTCAGAGGCAGCGGCTTCGGGAGTGACTTTCGCCGACTGCCGGTATGTTGAAGATGTGACAATCAGTTTCAGGACCGCCTTGGTATTCCATCCGGATTCAATGAGTTCTCGTGCCAGCCAGTCGAGCAGTTCGGGATGAGTCGGCAGTTCGCCCTGCGAGCCGAAATCTTCACTTGTCAGAACGATACCGCGACCGAAGAGGTTTTCCCAGAACCGATTCACGATGACTCGCGCAGTCAGCGGGTTCTCTTCGCTGACCAGCCACCTGGCGAATGTCAGGCGGTTGATCGGTTCGCCAGGTGGAATCGGTGAAAACACGGCGGGCACACCTTCATGAACTTCGTGTCCTGTGTCCAGATAGTTACCTCGGTACTGGAACAGCGTCTTACGCCGGGAATCGCCGGCAAGCTCCTTCAGAACGGGCACCGACGTTGCCGGCTTCAGTGCGTCGGCCTCCACCTGCAGCGCTCGACGTTCGTTCCGAGTCTCTGCCAGTTCCGGTGCCAGTTGCAGGCGATAGTGACTTGCCAGTTCGATCAATTCCGCAGCGGTCCGCTGGTCTGCAGGCTTGTCGAGAATCGTCAACAGGCTCTTCGGCAGCCGTGCTCTCTCAATCGCCGTCTCACTGCCTGTCGAACGAATACGAAACTGGCCAAGGAGATGATCGGCGTAAGGTGAATTCTGCTCAATGATCAGCCGCAGCATGGCCGGTTCTGTGACCGTGATCGGGCTGTCCGGGACAATTGTGAGTACGTGCGACTCTCCGAGACTTCCGCCGACGGCCCAGCCGTTTTCGGGCTCGGTCTTGCCGTCGAAGATCTCTTCCGGAGCAAATCCGTCCTGCTGGAAATCGGCAACTGCGGCGATCAGCGAGATATCGCGGACACCGTCGGGTGAATACTCAGCGCTGGGATTCGGTGCGTCAGCAATTGTTCGATTCCAGACTTCTTCGCGGGCATCGTTCAGCAGTGTGATGCGGAAGTCGGCCAATCGCTTATGGATGCCGTCGCCCGTTCTGTTCCAGATTGCAAGTCGTTCCACGGCAACCGCTGCCCCGAGGTCAATTTCCCACCACGGGTCATCGGACTGGGCTGAGTGAGTCACCGACTTGTTCTTGAAATCGCCATCCGTGTTGCCGTCATTCGCAAGTTCGGCCGGTGCGTCGTAGTCGGTAGAACTCTGAGACGCCTTGCCACTTTGTGCCACGTTTGATCCTTCGGAGAACACCTGTACCTCGGCCAGCGACAGGATTTTCGACGGACCAGGAATTGCGATCCGCACAAATCGGGCCTTCGGTGCCGCATTGCCCGATGGAGCGATCTGAGCTTTCAGCTCGGTAATGACGAAATTGCCGCCGCCGTGCCCACTGCCGCCGCCCGGAAGCGTAGCCGACGGAATCGTCTCAATCTGAATTGAAGCAATGGCTGCGGCCGCCGAATCCTTTGTTTCGTGGCTCTCCGATATCGGCATTGCTTCCAGAGGTATTTCAACCGTGTACACGTCCTTCACAGCCGCGGTCAGGACTGCGACAGTGCCATCTTCCAGCACCCTGGCGTCTCCTCCGCTCGAGCGAGTCACAAGTGCCGGCTTCAGAGTGTTCCATGAAGGGACTTTCAGCAGTCGCTGTTCCCACTGAATCTGAGAGGCGGCGATGGCCTCAGCCGGGGTTGCGAGGATGCTGTCGAGTTCTGCCAGCCGAATCTGGATTTCCGAGCGGCGCTGCAATTGTTCACTCGTGAAGAGTTGCAGCCGCGGCGAATCATCACCGCGATCGGCGTCTTCGGTATTATTCAGGACCGCAAAGATGTTGAAAAACTCGTCCTGAGTAATCGGATCGAATTTGTGATTGTGACACTGAGCACATGCAATCGTGGTGCCCATCCAGATGGCCATCGTCGTGTTGACTCGATCCACGACAGCGACATTCCGGAATTCTTCGTCCTGAGTCCCGCCTTCATTATTCGTCATGGTGTTGCGGTGAAATGCGGTGGCGACAAGCTGGTCTTCCGTCGGATCCGACAGCAGGTCTCCGGCCAGCTGTTCCACGGTGAACTGATCGAACGGCATGTTGCTGTTCAGGGCACGGATGACCCAGTCGCGCCACGGCCAGATCGTGCGAGCCGGGTCATCGGCATAGCCTGATGAGTCCGCATACCTCGCCAGATCCAGCCACTTCCGAGCCCAGTGTTCACCAAACTCCGGACGCTGAAGAAGGTGATCGACGAG
>JANNGQ010000356.1:0-6296 GCA_031403975.1 Planctomycetota bacterium | reverse complement strand
GAATATGAGACCTATTGCAGTCTGCGCAAGACCTTTCCCAAGTGCGGAAAGCGTGTTCGTACCGCCTCAACCCGCCTGATGCGTGATGAATTGGTCGAAGCCCTGACCACCGGCGAGACATCATTCAACCGCGACGGACATCCATTCGAAGAATTCCGCCGCCGCATCCTCCCCGCGCTGGCGGAGATCATCAGCCTTCGCTGCGCCGCTCGCTACCCTGTCCCCATTGCGCGACTCTGGTCTGCCGGATGTTCCACAGGCCAGGAACCGTTCAGCCTGGCGATGGCGATCCACGATTTTGTTGCCTGTAACCCGGCCCTGGATCTGCGGCTGGATCACTTTCCGATCCTCGCGACCGATGTCTCCGACAGGTCGCTCACATTCGCCCGGGAAGGCCAGTATTCTGAGTACCAGCTGGACCGCGGCCTCCCGCCCGAAATGAGACATCGCTATTTTCGCCAGGACGGAAATGCGTGGGTCGCTCGTGACGAACTTCGCCGCCTCATCGAGTTTCGCCGCGTCAACCTCATTGACCCGTTTTCCGCCCCTGGGACTTTTGAAGTGATTCTCTGCCGGAACACCGGACCGATTTCGAAGGCCTTGCGGAGCGACTGAAAACCTTTCAGGAACAGACCCGCGATCCCTGGGTTTCCAAATACGAATACGAGTGAAGCCGCGGATTCCAGCCTGTAGCCGAACTCGTGAGAGTTCGGACGATTGGTCGCCTTGCGGTCGTTTCGGGACGATCGCAGCTTCTATGCGTTGCTCGGAGTCGGTAATCTTGTGTGCCCGGACTTCGGTCGAGAGGCACTTGCAAGTTCCAGACGGTCTGTAGTGCCGGCACAGCCGGAAGACGCGTGATGTGGAAACGGCCCGAAATGAAATACTCGACAAGAGCCGTAACGGAACTCGCAGACGTTCCGCTGCCCGTGCTCCGACGTCGGAATTCTTGCGGATTCAGCGACCCGCGGAGTGAGATTCAACTTCCGTCGGCAGTGTCCGCGTGGGTATTTGCTGTTTTGGTTCTCGCTGCCTGCAGCGGTCGAATCGTCGCTGATGATTCATCGACTGCAGAAAAGGAGTACTTTGAGAAGCAAATACGACCGCTGCTGTTCGAGCATTGCCTGGGCTGTCATGGGGACAAAAAGCAGGAAGGCGGACTGCGGCTCACGTCACGGGCGACAGCTCTCACGGGCGGCGACAGTGGTCCGGCCGTCGTGCCGGGCCAGCCGGACGAGAGCCTTCTCATCCGTGCTTTGGAGTATCTCGACGAGCGCAAGATGCCGCCGAAACAGAAGCTCGCAGAAGAGGATATCGGCAGGCTTAAGCACTGGGTGACGATCGGTGCGCCCTGGCCAATGTCACCGGAACCATCCGTTGCCGCCACGGAACCGAGCGAATTCCAGGTCACTCAGACACAGCGGAACTGGTGGGCGTTTCAGCCGGTCAAGGACTCAACGCCACCGGCAGTTTTGAACGACCAGTGGCCACGAAACGAGGTCGACCATTTCATCCTCGCAGAACTCGAAGCTCGCTCGATGGCGCCGGCTGCGACGGCAGATCGCCATGTCTGGCTGCGACGGGTCACATTCGATCTGACAGGACTTCCGCCGACTCCTGAAGAACTCGATGCCTTTATCAGCGACGAATCGGCCCAGGCGTTTGAGCGCGTGGTGGATCGGCTGCTCAGTTCGCCGGGTTATGGTCAACGGTGGGCTCGACACTGGCTCGATGTCGTTCGTTACGCCGATTATCACGATGGCGATCCGAAAGCCCGCAACCCCGTATGCGAACCGCTCGAAGCATGGCGGTATCGCGATTGGGTGGTTGAATCCTTCAATCGCGACCTGCCGTTCGACCAGTTTATCGTGCATCAGATTGCGGGCGATCTTCTCCCCGCACCGGACGGCAGGGAGCCGTATTCCGACGGTCTGGTGGCGACGACTTTTCTTGTCAACGGCACATGGGATCGCGGCGATGCCGACAAAGAGAAGTTGGCCAGCGACATGGTCGACGACCAGATCGACACAGTGGGGAAGGCGTTTCTGGGGCTCACGCTCGGCTGTTCGAGGTGCCATGACCACAAATTCGATCCTGTCTCGCAGTCCGACTATTACGCGCTGGCCGGCATCTTTTATAGCACCCGCATGCTGACGGAACTGGGGGCCAAAGGCGGGGAAATCACACTTCAGCGTCGACCGCTCGTGCCACAGGACATCGTCGAGAATCGCAACCGGCAGGTGCTGCAGATTGCTGAAGTGAATGCACAGCTCGCCGAGCTGGACAAGCAGTCGCCGATACCACCGCCCGACAGTCCCGCCCGGTTGGAGCTGATCGAAAAACGTGACCGGATGCAGAAGGAATTACCGCCCGAAATACCCTTGGCTCTGGCGGTGAGCGAGGGTGGCGTTCCCGGTGGGCTGTTTCCCGGAATCCAGGATGCGCCGATTCACATCCGAGGCAGCTACACAAGACTGGGGCAGGTCGTACAAAGGCGAATGCCATCGTTTCTGGCCGGCGACACTCAGCCATCGATCAGCTCTGGCAGCGGCCGGCGCGAACTGGCAGACTGGATTGCGTCGAACGAGAACCCGCTGACAGCCCGAGTCATTGTCAATCGTGTCTGGCAGGGACATTTCGGAGCGGGACTCGTCCGCACTCCGAACAATTTTGGCTTGCTCTCGGAACCACCATCGCATCCCGCATTGCTCGACTGGCTCGCAGCGCGGTTCGTTGAAGATGACTGGTCGCTGAAGAAGCTGCACCGGCGAATCCTGCTCTCGGCGACGTACGGGCAGTCCAGCCGCGTGCCTCGCGAACTGTTCATACAGGATCCCGAGAATGAAGTGCTCGGTCGATTTGCGGCGCGTCGTCTGGAGGCCGAAGCCATTCGCGATGCCCTGCTGTTCGTAAGCGGCCAGCTCGATCCGGGCACAAGCGGACCGGCAAGCGACAACCTCGCGATTTCGCGGCGTTCGCTGTATGTACAGACGGCGCGCTGGGATCGCAGCAGCTTTGCCATGCTGTTCGACATGGCGAACCCGGATGCGTCCGATGAAAGACGCAACGTCAGCACGGTCGCTCCGCAATCATTGTTCCTGCTCAACAACACATTTTCACTGGACCAGGCGCAGCATCTGGCCGAGCGACTGATCCGCGAAGTGCCGGGCGACACACCAGACGTTGATGCCGCTCGCATTCAACTCGCCTGTCGCCTGCTCTTCAGCCGACCGGCAAGCGATGAAGACATCGTGATCGGTCGGCAGGTGCTGGCTCAAAGCGCCGAGCCGGATTCGGAATCCGGCTGGACAGATCTTGCTCACGTTCTTCTGTGCAGTAACGAGTTTATTTATATTGACTGAATCGCAGTATGCAGCTGAGTCCCCAGAAACTCAGATTCCATTGAACGATCGGCTGAGTTCTGGCGAATTCGGCTGCGATGGTGCCTCATGACTCACTGGACTCCCTCACGACGCGAACTGCTGGCTCGCACAGGTTGCGGGTTTGGATTGCTGGCACTCGCTGAAATGCTGGTCGGCAGCGAACCCGATCGCGCCACGCAGCCTTACGCGGTTCGCTCACCGCACCACTCACCCCGCGCCAAACGCGTCATCTTTCTGTACATGCCCGGCGGCCCGTCGCATGTGGATCTGTTCGATCCCAAGCCGCGGCTGGCTGCGGAGAACGGCCAGCCCCTGCCTTTCGAGAAGCCAAAACTCGAACGAGCCAAGACCGGCAACCTGCTGGCATCGCCGTGGAAGTTCTCCAGACACGGCGAGTCCGGCATCGAAGTCAGCGAGCTGCTGCCGCAGACAGCATTGCGGATTGACGACATCTGTGTGATCCGCTCGATGGTCGCCGACAACATCAATCACACCGGCGCGGCGCTTCAGATGTGTACGGGGGAGCAGGCTTTCTCGCGGCCCAGCATCGGTTCCTGGCTGACCTACGGACTCGGCACAGAGAATCAGAACCTGCCGGGTTTCGTCGTGGTCAGCCCGGCCGCCGTCTTTCAGGGAGCCCAGCTTTGGGCTTCCAGCTTTCTGCCCAGCGCCTATCAGGGAACATTGGTTCGCGATCTGAAGAATCCCATCGCGAACCTCGGTGATGCGTCAAGCGACCGGACGCATCAGCGAGGAAAACTCGACGCACTCCGGGCGATGAATGAGATCCACAAGCGAGACCGCGTGATTGACAGCCAGCTCGACGCCCGGATCGCATCGTTCGAACTGGCGTTTCGCATGCAGCGTGAAGCACCCGAAGCCTTCGACATTTCGCGTGAGAGTGAAACAACACAGAAACTTTACGGCACCGACAAGCCTGAGACGGAACTCTTCGGGAAACAGTGCCTGCTGGCCCGGCGACTCGTCGAGCGCGGTGTCAGGTTCGTACAGCTCTTTGACGCACCGCAGAACAACGCCTGGGACCATCACAGCGGAATTCGAGAAGCTCTGCCCAAGCGCTGCCAGGCTGTGGATCAGCCGATTGCGGCGCTGCTGACGGATCTCAAGGCACGAGGCATGCTCGCTGACACGCTTGTGTTGTGGGGCGGTGAGTTCGGACGCACTCCCACGGCGGAAGGCAACGACGGTCGCGAACATCATCCGTTCGGGTTCACAATGTGGATGGCCGGCGGCGGCATTCGAGGCGGAATGACCTACGGTGCCACCGACGAATTCGGATGGCACTCCGTGCAGGATAAAGTCCATGTCCACGACCTTCACGCCACGATTCTGCATCTGATGGGCTTTGATCACGAACAGCTGACGTACCGCTACGGCGGTCGCGACTACCGTCTGACCGACGTCCATGGTCATGTGGTCAGCGAGATTCTGCTGGCGCAGCAGGAACACCAACACAGAGGTTGACCATCCGTCACCGGTTGAAATCCGGTTGCGGGAACCGGATACTCACACGGCTTGTGATTCCACTCGCAGAATCACCGTGGACTCGTCTGGCGTGTAGCAGCGCAAGTCAGAGTCATCTTCGACGGCAGGGAAAAAACAGGAATCCAGATCATGAAGAGTTATGTGCTTTCAATTGCATTGGTGTTCGGCCTCGCCCTGCCGGGATTCGCGGCAGAAAAAGTTCAGCCGGTCCGCATGGGTTGCGGGATCATGACCTTTGACACGGTCCCTGGCTGGGGACTCGGGGAAGACGGCAAGTCGGTCCTTGGATCGACTCACGGCGGCGTCGTAGTCGACAAGGCCGGCAGCATCTACACCAGTTCCAGTCTGGGAGTTTTTGTCTTCTCGCCGGAAGGCAAAGTGATTCGGCGTTTTCTTGGCGATGAATACTCAAACATCCATGACATGGAGATCCGCGATGAAGCGGACGGCGAGTTCATTTTCGGAGCTCGCAACGCCGCCGGCGAAGGAATCAAGTTCCTCGCTGAGACAGGGGACATCGTGCTGAAACTGGGCATTCCCGAAGAATCCGGACTGAAGCTGACCAAATGGAGCCCGACGGCCATCACCGTCGCTCCCAACGGCGACATCATTCTGGCAGACGGTTATGCGAGTAACCACATTTTCAAGTTCGACAAGTCGGGCAAGTACCTGATGCACTTCGGCGTCAAAGGGAACGGACTCAAGGAATTCAACACCGCGCATGGCATGACTCTGGACACGCGATATGAGCCGCCTCGCCTGCTGATCTGCGACCGCAATCACGAACCGAAAGGCCGACTGCTGCATTACGATCTCGATGGCAATTACATCGACGAAGTGGTGACCGGCCTCGGAATGCCGACCTCGGCCGCGGTTCAGGGTGACTACGTTTCTGTGCCGGATCTGCACGGACGAGTGGTCATCCTCGACAAGAGCAACACGATCATGGCGGTGCTCGGCCACAACGCGGATCCGGCGACGCGAGTGAACCACAATGTCCCGCAGGACAAATGGATTGAAGGTGTATTCAACGGAACTCATGGTTCGTATTGGGACAAGGATGGCAACCTGTATGTGCAGGATTGGAACATTTCAGGCCGCCTCATGAAGCTGGTGCGAGTCAGGTAACTGTCCAGTCCCGATGGTACTCACTTTGTAACCCGAAGCGTCAGCGAGGGCGTTCGTGGTGTCTTCTCGCGGCGTTAAATACACCTCGCTCACGCTTTTTGAAGTTGCGCATTTCATCAGGGCTGGACGCCCGGCTCATCGTCAGCCGGTGGCGTGAGCCACCGGAATACGTCGGGCCTGCCCGATGCGGAGCAATTGGCCGAGGCCGCGCGCTTCGAGGTCGGCCGCAACCTGGCCGTCACCCCCGGCAAGGTGGTGATGCGCAATCGCCTGGTCGAG
>JANNGQ010000355.1:0-5497 GCA_031403975.1 Planctomycetota bacterium | reverse complement strand
CAGCGATATTCATCTTCGGTGCGGTCGTTCCGACAGGCTGTGTCGGCAAGTGATCGAATCTGTGCATCAATGCGAACCTGATGCAGTGCTCCTGGGAGGCGACATGGTGGATTGTCGATCCGAGTTGAGTAAGCTGAGTGATCTGGTTGGCAGGCTGTGCGAAGTTGCACCGGTGCTGGCGATGGGTGGGAATCACGACAGCCATGTCGGTCTTGATCGAGTTCGCGACGCCGTGGTGAGTGGCGGAGGTCAATGGATACATGATGGAATCGCTCGACTGACGCATGGTTCCCGAGTGATAACGGTCTCCGGTCCTGAGACTACACCGCAAACCGATGGCGATGTTCGGATTCTCTGCGCTCACAACCCTCGCATCTGGAAGACGGTGCGGCAACGTGGCTACGACCTCGTCCTTGCGGGGCATCTTCACGGCTGTCAGTTTGTTGCGTTTCAGTATCGAGACCGCTTGTTTCCCGGAGCGATTTTCTATCCGTATTGCTATTTGAGTCATCAGTGCGGATCGACAAGGCTGGTTGTCAGTCGCGGCGTCAGTGACCTCGTGCCGATTCGCTGGCGGTGTCCTCGGGAAGTTGTTTTGTGCTATGTCTGACGGTCACGCGAAATGGTTCACGGGAAAAGGAGATGCCGATGCTTTCACACGACCCGGGCCACACCGTGCGTCTCAACGGGCATCACGGAAGAATCTCGTCATTCCTTGTGTCGATCACCTGTTTTCTGCGCCATCTGCCACTCTTCTTTTCCTCGACACCCAGGACACCGTTACGAGTTCTGTGCGTGATTGCGTTCGACACAATTCACGTTCTCCGAAATTCGACGCCGCTGTCACGACAAAGACTCGGGGTGTTGGCTGCGTTGCTCGATTTTGGAGCGTGCGCGAATGCAGCCCTGGACAGAAAACGGTATTGCCCGAAAGAGTACGAGGCGGCGAGGCAGCGGCTTGAGAATGCTGGTATCGGCCAGTCGGTCGATGAATATCTGTTGCAACTTCGGGAACTGGAACGACGACGTCCTGCACTCGATAGAGATCATCATCATTTCGACGAAGTCCGTACGTACCGCGAAGCTGTCGTGCGGCTGTCGCTGGGAGTCGTTGCTGCGACGGCTTTTGGCAGCGAATGTTCAGAAGATGAAATCCATGCGACTCAGTGCGACGATGATCTGGAAACTCTGTTTCGGATTGTCATGGAGTGCCAGGTTATTGACGACGTCCTGGACTACGCGAAGGATACATCAGCCGGGTTACCCAGTTTTCTCACAGCATCTGCGTCACTGCCCGAGGCAATGGAATTGACTGCAAGGGCAGCACAGAACTATGCCACCGGCCGCAACTTGCCACAAGCCGGAGATATTGCTCCGCTGCGATTGGCTCTGTTCGTGGTCTCTGCTCTTGCGAAATTAGTCATTCGTATTCGTCATTGGCAGCATCGAATTCGTTGGGCTTGGCGACGTCCGAATGAACAGGAAAATCTCCGTCCAATTCAGGGAATCACAAGAGGAAAGGTGAGCACCCTTTGAATTTGCAATTCCCGGTCGACCATCCATTTTGACAACGAACGCTTAGTGCACTCCTCGTCAGGCTCAAACGGCCTCCTGAACGCCGGGCGGAATTCGCGCGGACGCTTCACGCAATGATCTCATGCGGAACATTGCCATGAACATCCGTCAGGCGGAAATCGCGCCCGGAGTATCGATAGGTGAGTCGTTCATGATCGATGCCCATCAGATGCAGAATCGTGGCATGCAGGTCGTGGACGCTCATCCGATTCTCGATGGCATGGACACCCAGGTCATCCGTTGCTCCAAAGGTCATACCTCCCCGAATGCCTCCACCAGCCAGCCACATACTGAAGCCGGTTGCGTGATGGTTGCGGCCTTTGTCGCCCTGAGCGGTCGGGGTTCTGCCAAACTCACCGCCCCAGATAATCAGCGTCTCCTCAAAGAGTCCTCGCGCCTTCAGATCGCGAATCAGCGCGGCAATCGGCTGATCGCTTTTCAATGCGTCCCGACGATGATCCATGATGTCGCCGTGCGCATCCCAGGGCTGTCCGTTGCCGTAATAGAGCTGGACCATCCGAACGCCGCGTTCGACAAGTCGCCTCGCGATCAGACAGCCGTCGGCAAACTCACCACTGCCGTATTGCGTGCGAGTGGTTTCTGTCTCGCGGCTGATGTCGAAGGCCTCCTGAGCCTCAAACTGCATGCGATACGCAATTTCCAGTGACTGAATCCGGGCTTCCAGCTGCGAATCCTCAGGACGCTGCTGAATGTGCTTTCGATTCATCTGCTGCATGAGATCCAGCAGGCGTCTTTGCGACGGACTGCTGACCGAAGAATTCTTCAGATGACCGATTACCTGAGCCGGATCGATGCTTGAGTTATTGACGTGAGTTCCCTGGAAAACTCCGGGAAGAAAACTGTTGGACCACAATGCAGGGCCCACCACTGGCTTACCGGGACAGAGCACCACAAATCCCGGCAGGTTCTGATTTTCTGTTCCCAGGCCGTAAGTCAACCACGATCCCAGACACGGTCGGATCGGCTGCTGACTTCCGGAATTCATCATGAACAATCCCGGCTCATGATTCGGCGTGCTGGTGTACATGGAACGCAGAACACAAATGTCATCAATGCACTCACCAACATGCGGATACAGCTCACTGACTTCAATGCCGTTCTCCCCGGACTGTTTGAACCGGAATGGCGATGGCATGAAGTTTCCGCCCGGCCCCGGCTGACCGGCCTGTCGTTTCAGCTCAGGCTTGGGATCGAAGGTGTCCACATGCGATGGCCCGCCATTCATGAACAGAAAGATCACATGCTTTGCGCGAGCCGCGAAGTGCGACGCCTGCGGCATCAGCGGGTTCTGGGAGTTGACCGATACCGGTGACGCGACCTGCTGCTGATCCTCCGCGCAGACTGCTGCCAGTCCGACGATTCCAAAACCGGCTGCCGTTCGCGAAAGCAGGTGGCGTCGGGAGACGAAGGGAAACGGAAACGGTGCGGAGTCACTATTCATCAGGGTCAATCCACATACGCGAATTCGTTCGTACCCAGCATCGCAAGGCAGAATTGTTCCAGCGGGGAAAGGGAGTCACCGGCTCCGGCGGACGACGCTGCCAGGAAATCGACTGCGGTTGTGCGTTCATCAGCGGTAGGCTGTCGACCGAACAATAACTCAAACGTCCGACCGATTCGCTCGTTGTCGGATGCCGCCTCATTCTGCAACCGCGTTGCGAGGGCTTTGGACTGCGCAACCATGAAGTCACTGTTCAGCACAAACAGCTGTTGCAATGGAACTGTTGTGACCGTTCGTTCTCCGGCTGTGATGTTGGGATCGGGAAAGTCGAACAGTCGTAACAAGTCGTTCAGTCGATGTCGGCTCACGTAGCCGTACAGCGTACGTCGGCGATGATTTCCGTCCAGTTCCGAGGAAGGTCCGCCGACGTCTCGATTCAGCTGGCCGGAAACCGACAACACGGAATCGCGCCATGGTTCGATTTCAAGGCGGCGACGATTCATTTGCCAGAGAAAACGATTCTCGGGATCAATTCCCTCCCCCGCAGCATCACCGGAACTGCTCTGCTGATACGTGGCAGACAGCATGATCTGCCGATGCAGATGCTTGAGTGACCAGCCAGATTCCATCAGCTCCAGGGCGAGGAAATCCAATAGTTCCGGATGACTTGGCCGCTCGCCGAGTTGCCCGAAATTGCTCAGCGTGCGAACCAGACCGAATCCGAAATGCCCGGCCCAGACACGATTCGCCATCACTCGGGCCGTCAGCGGATTTTCAGGCGACGCGATGGCATCCGCCAGTTCCCGTCGACCGCTTCCCTTCGGATCAAACGGTCGCCGCTGTCCGGATGTCAGAATCGCGGGAAAGCCTCGCAGTGCCGGCTCGCCGTGCTTCTTCGGATCTCCAGCGAGAAAGATATTCAGATCCCGGCCAGTGCCATCCGCGAGCGCGTGGGCCATCAAGACAGGGATCGCTGCAGCCGCTTGCTTCCGAGTGTCAAGCTCGGTCTTCAACGGAGCGAGCGTGCCAGCCGGTTCGCTATCCAGCAGCGGTTCAATCTGATCGGCCGCAATTCCCAGTATCCCGCGTTCATCAAACAATTCGGAAAGCAAAGTTGCGCTGATCTTCAGCTGAGCATGCTCCGCCTCGGACAGACCGTCCAACGCCTGCTTTCCCCGAGCTTCGGCCGACTCAAAAGCAAAATTGTCACCAAATCGCTGAACGAGCATTTCCCGCTGACTCAGCAGCGACTCCACTTGCGACTGAAGCTGCTGAGCGATCTGCGTCAGCTGAGCCAGCCTCTCTTCTTTGGCTTGTACTGAGCCGGCTTCCTGAGCCTTGTGAAAATCACGCCAGGCATTCAGATACGGCCTGTCGCTGTCCACAGCGCCTGAACTGGATTCTTCGCTGAGCCAATTGACCCAGCGCTCGAGCAGATCGCGGTTGAGCTTTTCGTCGTCAGCGAGCTTTTCGATGAATTCCGTTCTCTTCTTCCGTGCAGAGTCTTTCCGCAGGACTCTCGACGCCGCGAGCATGTACTGCGGAATCATGCTGCTGAGCTTCAATCGTGCCGCCGGAGCATGTTTCGCCAACAGGGAATTGATCACCAGCTGCTGTTCCTCAACAGTCTGGTCTGCTTTCCGGCGAGCTTCTACGACGTCGTCGGGAACCGCTGGCAGTTCGCGATATTCGGAGCTGGCAAAGATGCCGGCCAGACCGTAGTAGTCGGCCATCGAAATCGGGTCGTATTTATGATCGTGACAGCGGGCACACGCCACGGTCAGTGCCTGAGTTCCCCTCATCAGCGTGTCGATGCGATCGTCCCATTCGTCGGCCTGAGACCGATCCTGTTCGCCGTTGTCCTGATAGTAGACTGGTCCCAGCGCAAACAGTCCAGGAGCCGCTCGATGACGATAGGGCTCAGCGACGATCAACTGATCGCCGGCAATCTGAAGTCGCAGGAACTGATCATACGGCATGTCATCGTTCAAGGCCTGCACGATCCAGTCACGATACATGTATCCCTGCGGGTACATTCTTGCCTTGAACGTATGAGCCTGGTCTTCAGCAAAACGGGCGAGATCGAGCCAGTAACGTCCCCAGCGTTCACCGTAATGCGGCGACGCCAGCAAGTCGTCGATCACTTTCTCGAACGCCGATTCCGACGGATCACTCACGAATTGCTCGACCACAAGCGGTTCCGGAGGCAATCCGATCAGATCGAAATAAGCACGGCGAATCAGAGTCCGGCGATCGGCAGCCCCGGATGGTCTCAGTCCACGTTCTTCGAGTTCATGAAGAACGAATCGGTCAATGTCGTTGTGCGGCCACTCAGCACTGCTGACTGCGGGCGGCTGTTGTCGCACGGGAGTTTTGAACGCCCAGAACTCCAGTGCCTTGTTGTAATCGATTCCGGCCGACGCCTTCACAGCGACATCGGCCCGCGGATCCGGAGCTCCC
>JANNGQ010000354.1:0-2546 GCA_031403975.1 Planctomycetota bacterium | reverse complement strand
GGGCCGAAGGGGAAGCCTGCTATTGAGCCGTCCGATATTCAGGGGCTCAAGTATTTTGACACGCTCAAGCCCCTGCTGGCCCGGCTGCATGATGTCGGCACCGAACGCGACAAAGCCGGTAACCGTGATCTGCATATGGATGAGTACTGCATCCTGCTGTTATTGTGGATGTTCAGTCCGATTCTGACATCGCTGCGAGCACTGCAACAGGCATCGGAACTCGACAAAGTCCGGAAGAAGCTGGGAGTCGGTCGCGCATCGCTGGGATCGCTCTCTGAATCAGTTCGCATCTTCGCCCCCGAACCACTCAAGCAGATCGCTGCCGAGTTGGCTGACCAGCTGCCGCAACCCAGTCAGGGCTCATTTGATCAGATCGGCAAGACGCTGACCGCAGTGGACGGTTCCATCGTGGAAACCATTGTGAGGGTCGCACGCCTTGCATGGTTGCCGAAAGCTGGCGGAAAGGTGAATTGCGGTTACCGACTGCATACACAGTTCGAGATCTTTCGGGGCACGGTCAGTCGCGTTGATGTCACCGGTTCGAAACCCAAAGGCGCGGCCGACGAATGTGCCGTCCTGGCCAGCACCGTGGAAGCCGATCGTTGCTATCTGATGGATCGGGGTTATGCGAAATTCGTACTCTGGAACGTCATCCACGCCGCTGACAGCACTTACGTCTGCCGCGTGCGAGACAATTCAGTCTATGAGGTCATCCAAGACAGACAGCTGACCGACGAAGATCGCAAAGCGAGTGTGATCAGTGATCAGATCGTGAAATTCGGAGGATCCAAAGCGGACGCTTCGCCAGATCACACGGTTCGCATGGTGATTGTTTCCGCTTCAGAACACACGAGTCGCGGAAGTGCAGCCACTGGCTCCAGTACGGGCCCGTCGTGCGACGGCAAGCTCCGACTTGCCACAGATCTGCTCGAGATTCCAGCGGAACTCATTGCAGAGGCATACCGTTTAAGGTGGCTGATCGAATTGTTTTTCAGAATGTTCAAGCAACTGCTGGGCTGCCGTCATCTGTTGAGCACCAAACAGGAAGGTGTTGAAATCCAGACCTATGTGGCAATCATCGCCTGCCTGCTGATTCTGATTCACACAGGGCGGACGCCGACGAAGCGGACATACGAAATGATCTGCCTGTACATGTCGGGATGGGCGTCGCTCGATGAACTGGAACGGCACATCGAAAAACTAAAGGCCCCCAAACCATAAGACCCGCGCGATCCGCGTGCCGGGCCGTTCGCTGCTGCGCGGTGCCCAAAACCGCCTCCGCCTCATGCCACTGAAACGCCGTCACGGACTTGCCAACGGTCCCGCCTTCGTCACCATTCACGCGCCAGTCAATCAACGGCAATCGTAGTGCCGAACAGTATTGGACCTGACCCCCTTTTCCCCTGCCCCCTTTCCCCACGCACAGCCGGATTGACTCAATGCCGAGGGGACTAAACTGTTACATTTTTTTGCTCCCCTGACACCTTTTTGCATGCCCTGCACGTCGTGGCTGAGCCAGGCAAAAAAAATCGGCCGAGCCACCACTGGCGGCCCGGCCCTCGGGAATCAATATGATTCAGGCGATTACTTGTTCTTCTTCGTCTTCGCTTTATCGTTGCCGAAACCAAAGTCGAGAAGTTCATCAAGTTCGTTGAAGCCCAGGAAGAACAAGTCGTTGCCGGCACCGCCCAGCATCTTGTCGGCTCCTTTGCCGCCGTCGAGGTTGTCATTTCCATCGCCACCGGACACGTAGTCGTCGCCATCGCCGCCGTCGAGGTTGTCGTTTCCATCGCCACCGGACAGGTAGTCGTCGGCAGCGCCGCCTTCAAGCCTGTCATTGCCGCCACCGCCATAAAGAGAAACCCCGATCGCGATCTCCGATGCGTCGATTTTGTCGTTCCCGTCATATCCGGCCACAATCACGCGATTGAAGCCAGCCGACGCGAATGTGTATTCGTCCCGGCCAATCTCGACTTCAATTGTGCTTCCTTCCTGCTCAATCTCGATGTGGTCATTCTTCGAAGTGCCAAGCACCACCAAAGCCGGACTGTTGGTTGCGGCGTCGAAACCGATGCCAGCCGTAGAGCCGACGTGCATCACCAGTAACTGCCCCGGTTCAACCACTGCTGGCTGAGAAGCGCTGATGTTCAGGTGTGCCTGAACGTTCAAAAGATAAGACCCTTCGCCGAGAATGTGCGAGATATCAATGATGCCGGAGGATTCCTCGTCCTGAGTTCCCTGATTACCGGGAGTCACCGGATCAAGATCCTGTACCGACTGCACTCCCGCTGTGCCAGGGTCGGTATCGATGAAAAAATCGGCGTTATGCCGGGCTAATTCCAGCGTGGCTCCCGAAGCGATGTCATAGATCCAGACCTTGCCGAGGTGCGCCTGGTTGCCAACGTCCTCCTGCAGGAGGACACGCCCCATCTGGTCCACCGCAATGTTGTCGAACATCTCGCCGGTGCCGAACCCAACAGTGTCGCTCCCGACTCCGGCACCGTTGATGAGAAGCTCGATCTTGCCGCCATCTTCAGGGTTCGTGA
>JANNGQ010000353.1:0-5457 GCA_031403975.1 Planctomycetota bacterium | reverse complement strand
TGTCCGTGATGAAACGGGTGAGCTGGCAGGTAATTCACCGGTAAGGCAGGAGCGTTTGGGTTTGCCGGCGGCAGGGTACCCGGATCGGCATGATTCACAGATCCGTATTTTGCCAGCAACTCCGGCTTGCCGTCGCGGGTGTCGTGAGGGTGCGAAAAGCCAAAATGGATCAGGAAGGGAGCCGTGCCATTCTTCGTCTTCCGATCCCTGCGATAGTCAAGGACCTGTCCCGCGTGTTAAGCGCTGCCGGTATCGCCGGTTTTCGTGGCGTCCCTTCGCACAGTGAACAGCTTATTGGCGGCTTCGTAGCTGTCCCCCCTCAACTCGGACTCGATCCCCATCGCCTGGAAGTGCCGGGCCACAAACGGCTGGAGATCGACTTCGGATCAGCGATTCGGGAAATCATCGACTGAGGATCGACGACGCGGGCTGACGCAATCCATCTCGTGACAGCGATGTTTGATCACACCGACAGTTGATTCGGTGTCAATGATCAGCGACCGGCGGCATCGAGTACGCTCGTCGATTTCTTCAGAAAGCGGCACAGCAAAAAAAGGACAGCAGCGAGACCCAGTGCGGTCAGCGAGCGCCAGTCGAGGATCAGCTGTTGCTCGATGATCGAGTTGGCGGTCCAGTTTTCTGCTGCAGGAATCGCAATGACGATGAACAGCGTCGTGTACTCGCGGCGAACCATCGTTTTCCAGGAAAACGGGAGGTTCGGTGCCTGCCATCGGGAAAGCGTGGGAAAGAAGGCCGGTGTGACAGCGGCCCAGTCTTCGAAGTCACTGCCAAACCGAGCCTTCAGAAAGGATTCCTCTGTCAGCACGATGCGTTCATAGTACAGCGCGAATACGCACGTCACGATCGCGACAAACATGATGTCGGCGAAGAACATCGAGATGCCCAGCACGATCAGGAAGTTGCCCAGATACAGCGGGTGCCGGACAACGGAGTAGATGCCTGTCGTGTTCAGTGTCTCCGCAATCTGCGAAAACGAATTCCGGCCTGAGGTTCCGGCGGGCACATGGGCCGCCGTTTTCAACCGGACCGCTAATCCCAGGAAACAGAATGCAAGGCAGACCAGTTTCCACAACTCTGTTCGTTCGTAGCTCTCCGGCGGATTCGTCGCAGTCATCATGCGACAGAGAAACGCAGGCACGATCAGCAGCGGGAGAACACTGCGATACCGGAACAGCCACGATCCGGTTCTCACCATTTCACGATGCAACGACATAACAGATCCTGGCGAAGAGTGTTGCAGGATGGCAGTTGCCTCCGCCGTTCCGGATCAAGCCGATGCCTGGGCCGCAGAACCTGATTCTCACGGCACCGCGTTCGTTCGGGTTGGCTGCGCCGGACCGCTGGCGCGTCTACGTCCTTTCAAAACGGCGCAGCTTCAGTGTTCCGAATGTATTGTTCCCCGCGTCCTCAAACAGGTCATTCCCGGAGCCGCCATCCGCGTCCAACTTGTGGAATGCGGAGTCGGCGACGACCACCTTGTTTGCGCTTCTCCCGATCCGGAGAGACACTTCGTCCAGGAATTCTGAATCAAAAATGTAGACGTCAGCGTCGCCACTGATCTGCACGCGATCCTCGGCCTCAACGCTGCGCAGATTCACCACCCCCTCGGCGCGAATTGAGACGCGATTGTCCAGGAACGATTCGATCACAGCGACATCCGTCCGGGAGCGGATTGTCGTGCTGCCCTGGAACTCCGCGCCCCGGATGATGACGGTGTCTCGTGACTGAATGCTGACATCGCCTTTGAACCGGATTTCTTTGGTCTCTCGGCCGGTGACGTTCACGCCAAAGAACCCGTCCGGCGGTACGATCTCGGTCACCGGTCGTCCGTTGAGCTCGACAGAAACCAGCCGCACAATCTTGACGACCTCGCCGGTCAGCAGGTCAAAATCGAATTCCTGAACCGAGCCCAGGCCGGGTGCATACAGCTTATTCGCCAGATGATCCGGCTCGACCGCGGTGGTGTCTTCGGTTCTCAGCACGTTGCTGAACGAACCTGCCGGAACATTCGCGATGTCGTCCGTGGCGAGCACCTTTGCCTGGTCCAGCACAGTCCCGCGAGGGGACTTCACGACCGAGGGTGAGAACTCCTGGTAATAGTTGTTGCCAACCCGAGGATCCGCCTGCATGATGATTCCGGCCTGACCAGCGTTGACGCCCGTCGTCCAGGAACCACCGTTGTTTGTGTCGATCAGATTTCCGTCGGCGTCGTACTCAAAGTTGGTGACGTTTTCACCGAAGTACCAGACGTTTCCCTGATCGTCCTGTGCGTACCAGTCAAGCGTGTCTTCGATCAACAGGCCGTCGCGGAAGACGCGATCGCGTACGACTCGACATTCAACCCCCTGAATGATTTCGGAATCTGGCAGCACTTCGACGACGATCGTCTCGTTCACGACTTCGTCACCGACGGTATCGAACGTAGCTGCTTCGTAGGTGTAGATCGTGCCGACTTCGAGCGGAAAGTAAGGATTGTCGATGGTCAGACTATCGTTGAAATTGGCCTGCGTGTAGTCGGGCAGTTCAGCCTGTCCCGCGACGACGTTGACCGTTCCTCCGGCGTTGATCGTCGTCTTGCCGGCGACACGCACGTCGTTACGAATCGTCACATCGCTGCTGCGGCCGCTGGTCACTTTCAGATCCTTTCCGATCCGCATTTGACCCGACGACCCGTCGAGGAGCAATGAACCATCGCCCATCTGCACTTCAACGTTGCCGGGAACTCGGAGGGCACCGAGGATCGCGACTTCGTCCGTGCCTCCCTGTTGCAGACGAATCCTGACATCGTCGAGTCGGCCAGTCAGATCGACCGAAGTCCGCCCGTTGATTTTCGTCCCGGAGACTCCCGTGACGCGTACAGTTCCCGGCACCGATTCAGCAATCACGAGCTGGTTGTCCTGAGCGTCTCCCCCCAGCGTGATGTCGCCGGCGCTGAAAGCGACCAGGACATTTCCAGCCAACAGGGCGCGATCTTCCAGGACCTCCGCGGGGACTTGTCGTTGGGCCAGGCGTCGTCGTTGACGTGGTTTGCCAGCAAAGAACATAGCGATCTCTCCAAAAATGAACTGAGGGGGCATGGTTTGCGGTCAGGCCGAATGAACGCCGAGGCGAATCGTTTCGCCCCGCACTTCCTGAAGAACGCAATCGGCCGGCGAAACCGGGCGCGAATTCTGGCCACCGCAGTAGAGGCAGCCTCAACGCAATTTGCTGATTTCTGCAAATCAAGGCGTCCCACCCGGAATCCGCGCCCGCTTTCGGCGCGCGAATCCGTTGATTAAGAGGTCGGAGCCTCATTCGCTTGCGAGGGTACGGAGAAGCGTTGGACTTGCGACTGGGGTTCGGGACTGAGATGCTGCGGACGGTATGCGGCGCACACCAAAGATTGAGGTTGCTTGTTTTCGGACAATGACTGTTCCCGCCGGGCACGTTCAGGGAGTAATGCGATGTACAACTCTTCAAGACGCAGTCGCTGCGGCGCTCGGCGGCGTTGGTCCGTCGAGCCGTTGGAGGTTCGATCGCTGCTGAGCGCTCTGGTCGTGGACTCTTCGGTCGACCGAATTGACGTCGTGGAACTGGTGTCGAGTGGCGACGAACTGAGCCGTGACATCGAGAACAGGAACGAGCTTCCGTCGCAGGTCGTGCGGGAGTTGGAAGCTCACTTTCCCGGAGCCATTTGGGAGTCCGCGGAATTCGATCCCGGCAGTGAATCGCCGTATCACGTCAGCGTGCCCTGGCGCGGTTTGAATCTGGAAGTCGAATTTTCGCTCGATGGCCAAGTGATGGCGACAGCGCAAATGTTGCCGTTTGATGAACTTCCGCAGGTGGTACAGGATTGGATATCGCAGCGATTTCCCGATGCCGAGATCCGCGATGCGGAACGTCTGACGATGGGGTCGGCGGTGACTTATGAAATCGAGTTCGTGACCCGGGATCAGCAGCATCTGGAAGCCACGTTGCGTCTTCCGGATCGTGACGCAAATGCGGCTCAGAACGCATCGGCCACACGCACGGCTGAGGCCAGTGATCCAGGGGCGGCTGCCGGGAATGTTCCCGTCGCCGGTCAACTGCGTACAGATCGTGAGGCCACGTCGCTGCGCGATGTCACCGCTCGACCACCGCAGATCGACAATCGCACGGCTGACTCGCAGGCCATGGATTTGGTGGCCCCGTCGGATACAACTCGCCCAGTCGCGCCCAGCTTGTCAGCGCGCGCAGCGACGATCCGTGCGGGCCGATCTTTGGTGAGTGCGGTCGCTCTGGAGACGGTTGCGGCGATTACGCCCGCGGGACCGCGGATGATTCATGCGCTGTCCGATGTCTTGCCGCTCGACCTGGCTGAGATCGAGCAGGCATTGCAGCAATTCCTGGAGGACGTGTATGCATTGAAGCCAGAGGCGCCCGCGGGAGCGGGGTTCCTGCGCTGGACTCCGCCGCTGGCTGCAGCGGTGCTGGCGATGTTCGGCATCGAGCGGATCGCGTCCGAACGCCGGCGAGCCAAACGAAGCCCCGTGCTGGCAACGGCGTCAAATCGGTCGACCTGGTCGTGGGTGCTCAACCTGTCGAGCTGGAGCTGTTCCGAGGAGCATCGGCGTTGAACTCTCTCACAGCACTCCTGGAGCAACTCAACAGCGGCAACCCCCTCGCTGCCGAACATGTGTTCGTGGCGTATGAGCCGTTTCTTCGCAAAGTCGTCCGCCGCATGTTGCCGGACGAGCTTCAATCCAAGTTTGATTCCATCGACGTCGTGCAGTCAGTTTGGGGTGACGTGCTGAGCCGTTTTCGCGACGGGGGGTTGCAGTTCGTGTCGTCTTCTCACCTGCGAGCATTTCTGATCAAGGCGACGCACAATCGGTTCATCGACCGTGTTCGCCAAAATGGGACCGCCGCGCGATTGGAGCGACCGCTGGCCGCGACAACGCGGGAACATCAGCTCCCCGTGCGAACGCCTCGCGCCAGCGAAGTGGCTCAGGCGGTCGAACTGTGGGAGCGGCTGCTCGCAGCGTGTCCGACCGAACATCGTCCAATCCTGCAACTCCGCCGCGACGGTTTTTCGCTGAACGAGATCGCCGTGCAAACGGGCCTGCACGAAGGAAGCGTGCGCCGCATCCTGCGAAGCCTGTCGATTAAGTTTGCGTCGGAGTCCGCTGCGCCGATGACGTTGGAGGCCGACCACGCATGAGCCGGACCTCCCACAACACCAATCGCGACGAGGCACTTTGCGATTCACGCCAAGAAGGTGCGGACCAACACAGTAACCCGAAGCGTCAGCGAGGGCAAACGTTTCAAAAAGCTTCACCGAAGCCAGGCGAG
The DNA here is from genome assembly GCA_031403975.1 of Planctomycetota bacterium. Taxonomy (GTDB): domain Bacteria; phylum Planctomycetota; class Planctomycetia; order Planctomycetales; family Planctomycetaceae; genus SXXK01. The sequence goes on along the minus strand of JANNGQ010000353.1, from coordinate 126 downwards.
TTCGGCCTCGACACTTGGCAGAACGACAGCTCAGGCATTCATGGTGGCGCCAACGTTTGGTCGACCATTACTGCCGACGAGCAACGCGGCTTAGTGTTTTTGCCGGTCAGTACCGCTGGGCCGGAC